>DATMOQ010000309.1:0-2687 GCA_035568195.1 Gemmatimonadales bacterium | reverse complement strand
CGGTCCACCGAGGCGCGGAGCGCCAGGTGCTGGACGGTCTGAACCTCCTCGGGCATCCGGAGCGCTTCTTCCAGCACCCAGCGCAGCTCGGTGGGCAGTGGCGCCAGGCGGCCCTCCAGCTGCTCGAGGAACTGCTGAGACGAGGCGCACGCGTATTCCTGCTCGAGTGCTTCCCGCAGCCGGGTGGGGTGATCGTCGAGGCGCGCGAAGATGACCTCACGAATGCCGCGCTTGCCGAGGGTGAGCAGGACCGCGGCCAGCTCGGGCGTGAGCGTCGTGTAGAGAATGAGCGGAAGCGACGGAAAGAACTGGCGGAGGCGCTCGATCTCGTGGCTCCGGGGCTCGCCGCCGAGCAGCGGATCGAGTACCGCGAGCTCGACGGGGCGCTCCCGGATGGTATCCAGGACCTGACCCCACTCCAGGGCGCGCACGAACGTGAACTGTCCCGCGGCGGCGCGGCGCAGTTTGTGGTACTGCACATCGGGTATGGCGCCCAGGACGAGCATAAATGTCGCAAAAACGTCCTATCGTGCCGCAAAACCGACCTTAAGCCGGAGCGCCCCCGCACGCAGGTTGTCAGGGCTGTCGGCAAACAGACCCCACTACCTACGTCGGAGGTTCTATGTCGCGCCGGATCCGCTTCCTGCTTCCCCTGCTCCTGCTCGCGTTCACCCTCGTTGCTTCCGCGTGCGCCGATTCGACCGGCCCGCACCCGGGCTCCACGCCCTGCGAGTACCCCAACCAGAACGGCATCTGCAGCTGACGACCAGCTGAATCAGTCCACGGCGACGAGCTCGCGCAGCGACGCCCGGACCGCGTCCAACGATTCGCTATTCACCACCTCCGCGGGTTCGACCGGCTGCAACCGGTCGGATTCGCGGAGGTTCTGCTTCAGCCCCTCGAGGCGGAACACATACTCGTGGAGCTTGAATTTCTGGGCGATCTCCAGTGCCGTGTTCAAGTGCTCCTCGGCACGCCCCGGATTCCCGAAGCGTCCCTCGGCCACGCCCTGCTTGAGAAAAAAGTCCACCCGCATGCTGGGCATGAAACGGGACTCGCGCCGCCGCGCTTCATCCCGCCAGCGCGCGTACCCGAACCGGTCTCCGCGCTGCGAGGCGCACTCCATCAGCTCGAGCACGGCGTTCTCGCTGTGCTCGGTGCCGTTCCCCTGCGCCAGCGAGGCCCGGAGGGCACGCTCGGCGGCATCCAGATCGCCCAGGTCGCGGAGCATGATCCCCATCGCGATCAGGACCCGGACCCGGGCCGAGCGGTCCTCGTATAACTCGAACGCCCGCCAGGCATTCGGAATGGCCTCGGCGGCGCGCCCGCGCAAGCCCAAGGTGGAGGCCAGTCCGTCCAGAGCCCGCGCCTCGGCGTCCGGCTGCCCCGCAGCATGCGCGTCATCGATCAACTGGCGATACCCGACTTCGGCCTCGGCGAGGTTGCCGCGGTTCCATAGAATGGTCACCCGGCCGAGCCGGGACAACAGCTCGGAGTAGACGTCGCCGGAAACGAGCGCCAGGGACCCGGCCTCTTCGTAGGAGGCATAGGCTTCGTCGAAGCGCGCCAGTTTACGCAGGACGCGCGCGATGCGGAGCGTGGTGGCGATCGCGTCCCGCGTGGCGAGCTTCTCGCGACCGAGATCGACCAGAGCCCGGAGGACGTCGAGCGCCTCTTCGTAATGGCTCGTTTCTTCGAGATAGTGTCCGTAGGCGAAGAGGGCCGGTACCGCGATGGTGGTCTGCTCGACGGTGAACGCGTCGCGGGCGCCCTTGATCACGGCCAGAAGGTGCGCCTTCTCGGGAGAATCCAGATCCATCTCCCGGGCGTAGCGCTCGGTGGCACTCGCCTGGTAGAGGAACACATCCGGGGCCGTTCCCGACTGACCGGGCAGGAGGAGGTCCACCAGCCGAAGCGTGAGGAACGCCGCCTGGCCCAGGCGGGCGGCAGGCGCTCCCATCTCCGGCTCGCTCGTCGCGCGCGCCAGGAACACGGCGTGACGAAGCGCGTGGGGGACTTCCGAAACCTCGTTCAGGGGACCTCCAGAGCCGGGTGATCCAGCCGCTACCGGTGGTTCCTGGTGCACCCTGCGTGCCGCGGGCGCAAAACCATAGCCTGCCTCAACCTAGCTCATTCCGGGGCACTCCGTTAGCCTCGTTTCTGCCGCGTTTTTCGGGTCAAACTCGCAGCCTTCGGGTTACGCCATTCAGGGTCATTTTGCCGACTTTGGGTGATGCGCCAAGGCCACACACTGCTCGAGCTGATGATCGTGCTGACCATCGTCGGGATCTGTCTCGCGGTGGCCATCCCGACCCTGACGGGGGTCCTCGATTGGATCGCCGCCGACGGAGCGGCCCACGAGGTGACGACGGCCCTCGCCGCCACGCGTCAGGTCGCCGTCGCGCGCGGCGTCGCCGCCCGGCTGCGGATGGCGCCCGAATCGCTGGTGGTCGACGTCCGCGATTCCCTGGGATGGGTGCCTTGGCGTCATTTCCCGGGGCCGTCGTCACGTGGGGTACGCCTGGAAGTGTCCAATCCAGAGGTCGTTTTCTCTCCCCTCGGCGTCGGCCTGGGAGCTTCGAACACCACGGTCACACTGATTCGGGGATCGCACCAGACGCGGATCACCACATCCCGGGTGGGCAGGGTGAAACGATGGTGATGGCCAGCGGCCTGGGGGGTGGGGG
>DATMOQ010000308.1:0-4619 GCA_035568195.1 Gemmatimonadales bacterium | reverse complement strand
CATCAACCGCGAGCTGTCCTGGCTGGAGTTCAACGGCCGGGTGCTCGAGGAAGCGGCGGATGCCACCAATCCGTGGCTCGAGCGCCTCAAGTTCCTGTCCATCTTCAGCTCCAACCTGGACGAGTTCTTCGAGATCCGCGTGTCGGGACTGCAGCAGCAGGTGTACGCCGGCGTCGAGCCGCAGGATTTCGGCGCCGACGGAATGGCGCCCGCGGAGCAGCTGGCCGCGATCGAGAAGCGCACGCACGAGCTGGTGGCCGAGCAGCATCGGGTGCTCACCACCGAAGTCCTGCCCGGCCTGACGGAGACGGGCATCGAGCGGGTGCGCTGGTCGGAGCTGACACCGGCGGAGCGGCGTCAGGCGGCAGGCTTCTTCCGTGCCAGCGTGTTTCCGGTGCTCACGCCCCTGGCCATCGACCCCGGACACCCGTTCCCGCACGTGCACAACAAGAGTCTCAACATTGCGCTCCTGGTGGAGCGCCGGAACGGCGGCCTGCCCCGCCGCCACTTCGCCGTGGTCCAGGTACCGGCGGTGCTGGACCGCGTGATGATCGTCTCCCGGGCCGAGAAGAAGGTCCGGTTCATCCTGCTGGAAGACCTGATCGCCGAGCATCTGGGCGAGCTGTTCGGGCACCTCAAGGTCGTGAGTCACACGGTGTTCCGGGTGACCCGCAACAACGATCTGTCCATTCAGGAAGACGAAGCCGAAGATCTTCTGGAGACCATCGAGGAGAGCCTGCGCCAGCGGATGCGCTCCGACCCGGTGCGGCTCGAGATCGCGGCCGACGCCAGTGACCTGTTCGTGGAGATGCTCACCGAAGCCCACGATCTGGAGCCCCGGGACATATACCGGGTGGACGGTCCGGTGGACCTGACCGCGCTGATGGCCCTGCACCGCCTGGAAGGATTCGCGTCCGCCAAGGACGAGCCGCTGGTGCCGCGGGTGCCGCCGCAATTCGCCGCCGCCGACGACGTGTTCCAGGTGATCCGCGGCCGCGACGTGCTGGTCCACCTCCCGTATGAGTCCTTCAATTGCGTGGTGGACTTCATCAATCAGGCCGCGGACGATCCCCAGGTGCTGGCCATCAAGCAGACGCTGTACCGCACCTCCGGCGGCAGTCCCATCATCGAGGCGCTGGCCCGCGCGGCGCAGAACGGCAAGCAGGTCACCGCGCTGGTGGAGCTGAAGGCCCGGGCCGACGAGCAGGCCAACATCGCGTGGGCGCGGATGCTGGAGCAGGCGGGTGTCCACGTGGTGTACGGCATCGTGGGGCTCAAGACCCACTGCAAAGCGTCCCTGGTCGTGCGCCGGGAAGCCGAAGGAATCCGCCGGTACGTCCACCTCTCCACCGGCAATTACAATCCGACCACCGCGCGGGCCTATACCGACCTCGGCCTCTTCACCGCCGACCCCGAGTTCGGCGAGGACGTCAGCGCCCTCTTCAACCTGCTCACCGGGTACGCCGAGGGATACGAGTGGAAGAAGCTCCTGGTGGCGCCCCTGGATCTCCGGGAGCGCATCATCGGGCTGATCGAGCGCGAGGAGCAGCACGCCAAGGCCGGGCGCCCCGCGCGCATCATCGTCAAGATGAACGCGCTGGTGGAGTCGTCCGTGATCGACGCCCTGTATCGGGCTTCGACCGCCGGCGTGACCATCGATCTGGTGATCCGCGGCATCTGCTGCCTCAGGCCCGGCCTCCCGGGCGTTTCGGAGCGGATTCGGGTGACCAGCATCGTGGACAAGTTCCTCGAGCACAGCCGCATCTTCTACTTCGAGAACGCCGGGGCGCCCGACGTCTGGCTCGCGAGCGCCGACTGGATGCCGCGCAACTTCTGGCGCCGGATCGAGACGGTGTTCCCGGTGCAGGATGCCGCCCTGAAGGGGCGTATCGTGAACGACATCCTTCGCCTGGTGCTGGCCGATACGGTCAAAGCGCGCGAGCTGCAGGCCAACGGGACCTACCGCCGCCGCACCCCGGCGGACGGCGAGGCTCCGGTCCGGTCCCAGGTCGCCCTGCAGCTCCTGGCGCGGGAAGCGGCGCGGGACAAGAAGGCCGACACGCGGCCGACCCTGGTCCCGGTGGTGCGTCGCCGTCCCGACACTGAACGCTCCCGCACGTAGGACCCGCGCCTAGCCGGCCTCCCGTCCGGGAGGCAGATTTCCCGTATGCGCAACGACACCACCGAGGACCGACGCCACTGGCTGGTGGACCGTCGCCGTCGCAAGAATCGCCGGGTCAAGGCCGAACGCCGCGAGGATGAACGCCGCCGGGGGAGCCGGGACGTCATCATCGACCGACGGAAGGGCCGGATGTCGGAGCGCCGCGCGAGTGCCGAGCGCCGGAATCAGAGTGAACGTCGGACCGGCGCCGAGCGCCGCGACTTGCCCTAACCAGAGCCACCGACCGTGACCGCGTTTCCCCGCAACCTCCCGGGCCTGTCCACCCGGGACGGCGTCAGCGAATTGGCCCGCGCGTATCTCGACGACGCCCGCCGGGCCGCCCCCGGCCTGGGCCCTCGCTCCGATCCCGACGCCCTGCACGACTTCCGGGTGGCCCTCCGCCGGCTCCGGGGGCTCTTCCGGGCCTATCGAGCCCCGCTGGGCCCGCGCGTCCCCAAGCGCCTGCGCAGTCGCCTCACCGCAGTGGCCGATGCCACCGGCGCCGGGCGCGACGCGGATGTCATGCTCGCCTGGATCGCCGGCCAGATGAAGGGGCTGACCCGCTCCGAACGGGTGGGGGCCCGCTGGCTGGCCGAGCGGCTGCGGGAGCGTCGCGACGCGGACCCCGAGGCGCGACGACTGCCCACCCGCTTCGAGCGGCTCGATCGCCGGCTCCGCAAGCGGCTGGCCGCGGATGCCCGGGCCGCCGAGACTCCCGCCGGACCCTCGTTCGCCGGCACCACGGCGCGCCTGGTCACCGACGCCGCCGTCTCGCTCACCGAGGCGCTGCGGACCATCCGTACGCCGGACGACACCGAGGCCGCGCACGATGCCCGGCTGGCCGGCAAGCGCCTGCGCTACCTGCTCGAGCCCGTGGCGGATGCCGCCGCCGGCGCTCCGGCGCTCATCGAGCGCCTGCGCTCGCTGCAGGAGCTGCTGGGCGAGTTCAACGAGTGTCAGGTGATGTTGGACGAAATCGCCGAGGCGGTCGAGTCGCTGGGCGCCGCGCGGGCGCGGTCGGCGCACGACCTGCAGGTGGAGGGCAAGCCGCGGCCCCGGCTCAAGCGCGGCCGGGAGGACACGGGACTCCTCGCGCTCGCCCGCCGCGCGCGCGCCCGCCGCGACGATCTGTTCTTCCTGCTCCAGCCTCAGTGGCTGGGCGAGCACGCGGCCGAGGTGATTCCCCTGGTACGCGAGGGGGTGGCCACGCTGTCGACGCGCCGGGCCGACCCTTACCGCATCATTCGCCGGGTCCCCCGCTTCCGGACGCCCCGCCCCTCCGCTCCAGCCGCGGGCGAGGGGCTCTAGACCGGAGGCGCAGGATTCGGGGCCACGCGCGTCCGCGCTCCATCCAGCAGGCCCCCCGGCAGCGTTTCCCGCAGGAGCAGCACGGCACCCGCCAGAGCCCCCACCACCAGCGAGTACGCGCGCCACGCGACGAGCAGCACCGCCAGGGTCCCGGGCGGCACTCGCCCGTCGAATCCCACCACGAACCCGAGATCCACGGCGCCCGCCCCTGCCGGAATGGGCGCGAGCAGGAGGCCCGACGTCAGCGCGAAGGCGGCAACGGCCAGGTCTCCCAAGTCGAGCCCCGGCACCCGAGCCAGGAGCACCGGGAGGATGGCGGCGCGCGCGACGAGGCTGACGGCGGACAGCACCACCACCGCCGCCATCACCGGCGCCGGCTGCGCCCGCATCCGGCGCCAGCTCTCCCGCAGGCAGGACGCCATCCGCGCCGCCGTGCGGGGCCACACCCGTCCGAGCACCACGAGCGAGCCCGCGATGAGCAGGAGCGTGATCCCGAGTCCGACCCACGCGGCGGGAGAACGGGAGAGCCGGGCGGCGGCACTCACCAGCCCGGCGGCGCGCGAGGCCAGGCTCACCGAGATGGTGATGCCGGCCAGCACGAAGATCAACGCATCACTCACCAGCTCGGAGCCGAACGCCGCGATCGTCGCGGCGGGCGTCGCGCCCGCCCGCGTGAACCCGAAGTAGCGGACCGGCTCGCCGCCCACCCGCGCGGGCGTCACCGCGGCCATCGCGTCTCCGCAGGTGTTGATCACCAGCGCCTGCCGGACCGACACGGGGAGGAGCAGGCGGCTCCGCAGCGCGCGCGCCGCCACATCGAAGGCGCAGAGCAACAGGGCGGCGGCGTGCTGATCGAGACCGATCGGAAGCGCGTCCATCACGCGGCGCGCGCGGGTTGCACGTGGATGCGGGGCTGACCCAGCCGGCCCACGACGGTCTCGCGCGCCACCGGTAAGGATCTCGGCACCACCCATCCCTGCACGCCGAGGCCGAGCAGGAGGCCGGCCACGGCGTCCACAGCGAAGTGATTCTGCGTGTAGACCGTGGCTCCGAGGGCACCCGCGGTGATCGCGATCCCCACCACGCCCAATCGCCGGTACCCCAGCCGCCAGAGTATCCAGGTCAACGTCACCGCTCCGGCCACATGGGA
>DATMOQ010000307.1:0-2201 GCA_035568195.1 Gemmatimonadales bacterium | reverse complement strand
CCATCACCGACTCCAAGGGCGACATCTCGGCCGAGACCACCAACGGCGACGTGGAGCTGCGGGGGATCGACGCCGACAACATGCAGGCGACCACCATCAACGGAGACGTCACCTACGACGGCACCATCAAGGATGGCGGGCACTACAGCTTCTCCACGAACAACGGGGATGTCGACGTGTCCATCCCGGCCGGAGCCAACGTCGCGGTGACGGCATCGACGTTCAACGGTGATTTCGACGCCTGCTTTCCGGTCAACATCACCAGCAGTCATAAGCACCGGTTCACCTTCACGATCGGGACGGGCAGCGCCAAGCTCGAGATGGAGTCGTTCGGCGGAGATCTGAAGCTCTGCCGGCCGGGCGAAGTGGGAAAGCGCCATAATGGCGGGCACGAGCATGACAAAGACAAGGACAACGACAATGACAACCAGTAAGGGCTTTCTCGTCGCGGGCCTGCTGGCCCTGATCGCGCCCGCGGGTCTTGCGGCACAGGCCTCGGACTTCCACTGGTCGGGCAAGCTCGCCGCCGGCCAGCGCCTCGAGATCAAGGGCGTAAACGGCGCGATCCACGCGACCAGCACGTCCTCCGGCACCGCGGACGTCACCGCCCGGAAGCATGCGCGGCGCTCGGACCCGGAGAGCGTGAAGATCCAGGTAGTCACGACCCCCGAAGCGGTGACCATCTGCGCCGTGTACCCGACGCCCGACGACGCCGATCAGGAAAACGACTGCGAGTCCGGGCGTCACTGGCACTCGAACACCCGCGACAACGACGTGGTGGTGGACTTTACGATTCAGGTGCCCGCCGGCTCCGACTTCGACGGCCGCACCGTGAATGGTGACGTCGAGGCCACCGGGCTGGGCGGCAATACCCAAGTCAGCACCGTGAACGGCAGCATCGACGTTTCCACCAGCGGACACGCTGAAGCCAACACCGTGAACGGCTCCATCCGAGCCACCATGGGCAAGACCGACTTCGACGACGCGGAGTTCCGCACCGTCAACGGCGGGATCACGCTCACCATGCCGGCCGACCTGAATACCGAAGTGCGGGCCGAGACGGTGAACGGCGACCTCGATTCGGATTGGCCCGTGACGATCACCGGCAGGTGGGGCCCGCGCCGGATGCACGGGACCATCGGCAAGGGCGGACGCACGCTGACGCTCGGAACGGTCAACGGGGATATCAGGCTCAGAAAGAGCTGATCAAGAGATCCTTCGCTTCGCTCAGGATGACACGCCGCTATTTTTTATCAAAGAGTAGCGAAGGTGTCATCCTGAGCGCCGAAGGCGCGAAGGACCTGCTGGCGGCGCGAAGGATCTCTCCCCGCTCCCCTTTATTCGCCCCCTCCCGCACGAATCGGATCCCAGTAACAGCGCCCCGCTCCCCGATCTTGGCTGCCTCTTCAGCCAGGGGTCGGGGTGCTACGGGAGCTTCTCGCCCGCACCGAGCAGATCTCAGATCTTGGGGCGTTGTTCAGCGCGCTCGGCTACACCGCCGTGTGGGAGCACGTGCCTCCGGCCTCCTGGCTGGGGGAGAGCGCGGAACCGGGCGTCCGGTCGGCGGCACTCGTCGCGCGCTGCGGGGCCTTCCGGATCTTCGGGCTCGAGACCCAACACCCCGACCGGTGGGCGCGCCGGGCCGCGGCCCGACTGGCAGAGCGCGCGGAACGGGGCCTCATCGCGGCGCTGGACGCTCGCGCCGGCCAACTGGTCCTCGCAGCCTGGCGAGCGCCCGCATCGGGAAAGAGCGGCCGGCTGGGGATCAAGGCCATCGGGGTCCCGCTGGCGCACCCGCCGGTGGCGACGCTGGCCACACTCGAACGCCTCGCGGTGGGTCAGGACGAGTCGGCCCTGGGACTCTCGCTCCGGGTAGGTGAGGCGCTCGCCAGTGAAGGAGTCACCCCGCGCTTCTTCCGGGCCTTCCGCGACACCGTCGTCCGCTTCACCGATCGGCTGACCAGCTCCGCCCGCGCCTCCGACCGCCGCCACCTCGCGCTCACCGCGCTCACCCGGGTCTTGTTCCTTTACTTCGTTCAGGCCAAAGGCTGGCTCGACGGGGACGGACGCTACCTGCCGAATCTTCTGGACCACGCCCTGACCCGGCGCCGTCACTTCCATCGCTCGGCACTCCATCCCCTCTGCTTCGGCGCGCTGAACCGGCCCTACGGTGAGCGGTATCCTGGAGCCCGCGCCCTGGG
>DATMOQ010000306.1:0-11329 GCA_035568195.1 Gemmatimonadales bacterium | reverse complement strand
GCGTCCGCGAAGGCGATCTGCAGCCCCAGGTCGGCTTTGATGAGCTGGGCGATTTCGAGCAGCGAGCGCCCCAGCTTGCCGTTCGGGTACACGGCTCCATGGTCGGGTTGGTACTGCGTGGGGTCGGCGGCCTTGAGCTGGCGGGCCGCTTCGAATCCCTCCTGTGAGGATGCGGCCAGCAGGCCCGTGGAGGAGCCCTGGTACAGGGCCTCGAACGCCCGGGTGACGCGGTCTCCGGCCGCGTTCTGCGGCACTCTGAGGCCGAAGGTCTTGAGATCGCCGATGGCGAGCGCGGGAGCGGAGCCCGAGAGGATGCGCGGCAGTTGGGGCCCGAACGCCACGGATCGAAAGGCCGAGCTCTGGTGCTCGCGGTCGTGCTGACAGTAGCGATTGAGCCAGCCGTCGGGTGTGATCTTCACGCCTGGCGTGCCCGACTCCATGTAGTCCTGCGCGTCGAAGTGGCTGCGCGTGGCATCGGGCGAGCCGATCGCGTGGATGGCCGCGAGGCTCTTGTTGTCCCACCACGGCTTGAGCGCGGCGAGCGAGGGATGGAGCCCGAAATAGCCGTTCAGGTCCACCACGTCGGCGGCGGGCACGGCAATGCGGGGTCGCTCATCGTAATAGACCCGGTCGCCGTGGGGGACGACCATGTTCAGGCCGTCCACGGCTCCGCGTTGGAAGAGGCAGACCAGAATAGACGGTTGGACGGCTAGACGGCTAGTGAGTGCATAGGCAGCGCGATCCAGAAACAATGGATCGAGTCCCACGCTGAACAAGGCCACTCCGCCGGCACGTACGAATCCTCGTCTCGTAATCATCGGAATCTCCCATTCAGAACCAGCCGTCTAGCCGTCTAACCGTCTGGTCATTGCTTCTGAAAATCGGGGCCGCCGAGCGCCAGCCCCACGGCAAACGTCCGCGCCGCCGCCGAGTCCGCGATGTCTTTGATTTGATCCAGGATCACCTGACGGGTGTGCGCCGTCATGGCGCCCCCGAGCAGCTGCCGATCGATCTCGTCCACCAGGGCCTCGTGGCTCGCAACGGTCGGGACCACCCGGTCGAGGTCAACCTGGGTGCCGGGGAGCTTCCCCGCCGCCAGACCCACCGCGACGTTCATCCGATCGAGCAGGGCGCCGCTGTTCACCCAATCCTCCTGCGTCTCCGGATATCCGTCCGGGGCCACGTGCTGGAACAGTGGCTCACCCAGTCGGGCCACGACCTGGCCCAACCGGGGCGTCGTGTCGGGCGTCGCTTCGGATGCCCGCAGCGCGCTGGCCACGAACTCGAGGGGCGTCTTGATCTTCCCGCCGAGATTCGGCACGGCCCAGAAATCGGGTCCGTGGAAGATGGCCGTGAGCACGGCGCGGATGCTTCCGTTCGACTTCCGCCAGGCCGCCACCGCATCGTCCACGCAACCGTCGGGCGGATCATCCGCGACGAAGCGCTGGCAGAGCTGCCACGAGACGTGGTGCACGGTCGCCGGGTCCGTCGCGAGCATCTTGAGGAGCTTCAGTCCCTCGTCCATCCCGTGGCCGTCCGGGAACGACACGCCCATCACGGTCTTGGCCCCGTAGTCGTGCGCCCAGTCGTTGAAGACGAACCGGGGATCCTGCCGGGGCTTTTCGATGCTCCAACCGGTGAGGATGCGGGCCGCGGCGATCACGTCCTCCTGCGTGTAGCCCCCGTCCACGCCCAGCGTGTGCAGCTCCATCAGCTCGCGGCCGTAGTTCTCGTTGATTCCCTTGGGGAGCCGCTTGGCCGCGGAATCGAGCCGGGCAGGGTTGGCGCCCCGCGGGAAGAGTCCCATGCGGGCTCGGGCCTGGGCCCGGGCCAGCTGGGGTGGCATGGCCCCCGGCACGACGCTCTCCCAGTTGTCCAGGTAGAAGAGCATCGCCGGGCTCTGCGCGGTGGCGACGAGAAGATCCGTGAAGTTGCCGAGCGCGTTGGGACGGATGACGTGCTCGATGTAGTCGGGGAGGAGATACCGGTCGATGCCCTTGCCGGCGTAGATGTTGAAGTGGTTGGTCCAGAAGTCGACCATCACTTCCTGCAGCTGCCGCTCGGAATACGCGGCGCGCACCACGGCCAGCTCGGGGAACTCACCCGCCAGGCGGCGCACCTTCGGGGGCTGGTCGTCAGGCTGATCGGCGGCGGCCGGATTCGCCTTGAGCCGGGCCTCCCGCTGCCGGCGCGCGTCCTCAAAGAGGCCGGCCAGGTCGGCCGGGCTTTCACGGAGGATCTGGAACTGCCGCTCCATCCGCTCCAGGGAATCGTCCGGGACGTGCCTCGGGTCCAGCTGTTGATCGATCCATTTCAGGACGCCCATCTGCGCGACGCGGTCGACCTCACCGGGGCGGGGGCCGTAGGCCAGGCGATTCAGGGCGTGGAGCGCGGAGTCGCGCGGCGTGAGCTGCGCCGCGGGCGCGGAGGCCATCTGCGCGCCCAGCAGGCAGGGGATGGCCAAGAGCGATGCGAAAAACGGTGCGCGAATCATGGACTAATGAGACGTCCCCAGCCCCTCGGCGTTAACCCCAAGGGCCGAATCTAGTTGGAGTGTGCCTTCTCGAGATCGGCCACGAACGGCGCGAACCACTGCTTCCAGGCGGCCGCCACGGTATGGGTGCCATGACCGCGGGTGAGGTCGGAGATGGGAAGGAGCACGAAACGCCCGTGCGGCACCCGCGGGAACAGCTTTTCCATGATGTCGAGCTCGGGCGGATTGACCTCGTCGTCCGCCGAATTGATGGCCAGTACCCGCGCTTTGATGTGGCCGAGGTCGCTCGACGGGTCGTAGTCCCGGGACGCGTCGAACTGATAGAGGAAGTCGTTCGCGTCGACGGTGGCCAGCTCGCGGTCCATCCAGCGTGTGATGTCGGCATCCGCCGAGTCGCGGGTGGGGTACGCGCGCTGGAGCAGCCGCGGACTCGATCCCATGAAGAACAGAACCTCCAGGGCGCCGCGGAGACCGGCCGGTTGCGTCGTGTACTCGCCCCCATGGTAGGCGGAATCGAGCCGGATGGCGTCCATCGCCATGCGCCGGAGCATCCGGTTGCGCCCCGCGATCTGGGCCGGCAGGCAGGCGAGGGGGACGGCGCCGTCCATGAAATCCGGATACCGCTCCGCCCACATCCAGCTGTGCATGCACCCCATCGAAGTGCCCATCACCACCAGCAGGTGGTCGACCTTGAGGCCTTCGGTGACCAGCCGGTACTCCGCCGCCACCAGGTCACCATACCCGTAGTGTGGAAACCGCGCGTGCAGGCCATCCGACGGCTTGGAGGATCGGCCGTGGCCGATGTCGTCGGGGAGAATGATGTAATGGGTGGCGGTATCGAGCGCCTCGCCGGGGCGGTAAAGCTCGGCGAACAGGGGGTTGAGAAACTGCCGTCCACTCCCCCCGGTGCCGTGGAGCACCAGTACCGCGTTGGTCACGTGGCCGCCGGCGTCGCGGCGCGGGTGACCGAGGGTGAGATAGTGGATCTTCAAGACGGAGAGGGATTCGCCGTCCGCAAAGCGGAAACTGGACAGGGAGAATGTTGCGGTGTCACCCTGGGCGCGGGCGGCGGCCGGCAGGGAGAGCAGTGCCAGGACGGCCAGGACGGCCGGGACGGCGAGGGACGGCGGGAAACGCATCGGGTCTCCTGCTAGAGATAGCGTTCCTTGAGAATCGCGGCGTGATGGAAACAGTGGCCGGCCACGATGTACGCGATGGCGCGCACCGTGACGGGGTTGCCCGACGCGGTGCCCTTGTGCATGAACATCGACTCCGTCATTCCGTGGAACAGCGTGAGCGTGGCGGCGCGGATGGCCTCGAACTCGGCTCCGAGGTCGGCGATGTGACGCTGTTCGGCGGCGGACGCCGGCACATAGGCGTTCTGGTCGAAGCCGGGCAAAGCGGCCTGCTCGCCGCGCGAGAAGCACAACGCGCGGTAGGTGAAGATCCGCTCGGCGTCGCACACGTGGCCCACCACCTGGTTCACGCTCCACTTCGCCGGCTCGTAGCGAAACGACCCCCGGCCTTCCGGGATGGCCCGGACCATGGCCCCGAAGTCCTTGCCCTGACCGGCCAGAATGTCGAGGAGATTGCCCTTCGGTACGCGGGCGATGTACTGGTCGTAGTACGGGGCGAACTCACCGGGCTGCGGACGCGCGATGTCGATCATTGAGGTCCCTTCGAGAAGAACACGAGATCGGCGACCTGGTCGGCGATCTTGCCGGTATCCCCGCCGTTACGGTTGCTCAGGATGACGATGGCGGCGTGCAGATCGGGGAACCGGACGATGGTGTTGCGAAACCCGCTGGTCTCCCCGTGATGCCAGAGGCGTCGCGCTCCCCGAAACGTATCCACGTACCAGCCGAATCCATACCCGGTCTTTGTCCCGTCCAGCAGCGCGGCCGAGGTGAATCCTTCCGACAGCCGCCGCTGGTCCAGGAGGAGATCTCCGGACAGCGCGTCACACCACTTCGCCAGGTCGATCACCGAGGAGTAGATGGCGCCATCGCCACGGGTCGCGCTGGTGACGCTCTGATCGGTGGCCTTGAACGTGGGAGCCCCTGAATCCGGCGTGAAGCCGTAGGCGCGCTGCGGCACGTCGGGCCCGCCCCGCTCGTAGAGGAGCGTACTCGTCATCCCCGCCGGCTGGAAGACGTGCTCTGCGAGGAACCGGGGGAAGGGCAGGCCCGAGGTGCGTTCCACGATGAGTCCCAGCAGGACATAGGCGGTGTTGCTGTACTGGAACCGCGTGCCCGGCTTGAAATAGAGCGTGTCCTTCCGGGAGATCATCGCGAGCACGTCGGCGTCGCTCACCTGCACCGTCTGCGTATCGGGAATCAGGTCTTCGTAGTCCCAGATGCCCGAGGTGTGGGTGAGGAGCTGCCGCACGGTGAGTGCCCGGACCTGCGGCGGGAGGCCCGGGAGAAGAAAGCCGATGGGCTCGTCGTAGCGAAGCTTGCCGTCCCGGGCCAGGAGCATCACCGACAACGCCGTGAACTCCTTGGTGAGGGAGGCCAGCCGGTAGTCGGTCCCCGGCGTGGCGGGCGCGGCGGGAGACAGGTTACTCAGGCCGTAGGCGTGCTCGTAGACCACCCGGCCGTCCCGGATCACGATTACGCTGGCTCCGGGCACCGATCCGGTATAGTCACGAAAGAGCGCGTCGATGGCGTTCCCCTGGGACGACGGCAGCCCGGCGGCCACGGCGCATCCGGCGAGCAGGCACAGCGTCGCGAGGGCGGGAACCGGGGTCGTCACGCCGCGCACCATTCCTTCCAGGTGTCATCGGCCGCGCCGATGGTGAGACGGTTGTCGTTCCGCACCAGGGGCATTTTCAGGAGGAGCGGCTCGACGGAAAGTTTCTCGAGCCACCGCTCATCGGAGAGCTGCGCGGCGCCGAGCCCGAGCTCCGCGTAGCGGCGGGATTCGCGGTCGATCAGCTGCGTGATCCCGAACTTCTGCGCGAAGCGCCGCAGCTCTCCCGGGGACGCCGGCTTCTCCTTCAGGTCCACGAAATGGGTCCGGATCCTCCGCTCGGCGAAGAACCGCAGGGCCGCGCGGGTCTCGGCGCTCTTCTTCACGCCGAAGATCTGAACCTGCTGGAGACCGGGCATCGGATGGCAATTATAATTGGGACCGTGAACCCCCGCCTCAAGATCCTCATCGCCGCCGTGCTCTTCTCGACCTCCGGCGCCGCCATCAAGTATCTCCCCCTCGACGTGTGGCAGGTGGCGGGTTTGCGCGGGCTGGTGGCGGGCGTCGCGCTCCTGATCATGCTTCCGGAGGCCCGCCGCGGCTGGACCTGGCGTACGCTCCTGGTGGGCGTGGGCTACGCCGCGTCGACCGTCACCTTCGCGTTGTCCAACCGGTTGACCACGGCCGCCAGCGCCATCCTGCTCCAATCCACCAGTCCGGTGTTCATCCTCCTCTTCGCTCCGGCCCTGCTCGGCGAACGGGCCCGGCGCCGTGATCTTGGCGTGCTGGCGGCCATGGGCGTGGGGATGGCGCTGTTCTTCGTCGGGATGGACCGGCCGGGCCGGGTGGCGACCGATCCGCTGGCCGGGGACCTGATCGCCCTGCTCTCCGCACTCAGCTGGGGGCTCACCATCCTGGGCTCCCGGTGGATCGGTCGCGGCCCCGAGGGTTTTGCCGCCGTGGCCGGCTCGGCGGCGCTCGGGAATCTCCTCTCCTTCCTGTTCTGCGTGCCCTTCGGGCCCGTGATCGCGGGGGTGACCGCGGGACAGGCCGGCATCCTGTTGTACCTCGGCGTCATCCAGCTGGCGGTGGCGTACGTGCTGATGTCGAAGGCCCTGCCGCACGTACCCGCGTTGGAGGTGTCGATTCTTCTGTTGATCGAACCGGTGGTGAGTCCCATCTGGGCGTTCCTGCTGGTGCGGGAGGTGCCGGGGGTGTGGTCCTTGGTGGGTGGTGGAGTGATTCTGCTGGCGACGGTGTGGAATACGCGGCTCGGTCAGCCCGCTATTCCGACGGCGGACTAGCAGCTCCTTCGCGCCGAGCGAAGGACCTGCTTCTCAGCGCTGGGAATGCAGACGCCGGCCCCGACGCCCGAAGCGCCGACGAAGCGCGTGGCGCCGATGCATCCAAGCCCGCTTGCGCAGGTGACGTCCACGTGCGGCTCGGACGCGCTCATGCCGAAAGCTCCTGACGTCCTGCCGGACGGCAGGTCTCGATCCCTGAGTCTGGGCGTGACTCACCGCAGGCGCGGCGACGGCCAACGCGAGCGCGGCGAAGATCATGGTGGTGATGCGCATAACCTCTCCGTAGAGTGAGTTCCCGTCCGTTCGACGTTCAACTCCGAGACCCGTTAAGCCAGGCATCAAACCCTTGCGAGGCCGGGGCTTCCGGTGACTAGCCGGGCGCCATTCCCGCGGTCATATTCGCCGAAAGACGCCTCCGGAGGCGAACGCATGCGCGTGTACAAGACTGAGGACATCCGCAATGTGGCCGTAGTGGGCCACGGGGCGAGCGGCAAGACCTCCCTGGTCGATGCGCTCGCGTTCGTGGCCGGAACCAGCAAACGCCACGGATCCGTGAAGGACGGCACCGCCCTCACCGACTACACCCCCGACGAGATTCAGCACAAGTACTCCATCAACCTGGCGCTGGCCGTGGCCGAGTGGATGGACGCCAAGGTCAACCTCATCGACACCCCCGGGTATCTCGATTTCACCGGCGACGCGCTCGCCGGGGTCTGGGCCGCCGACGGCGCCGTGGTGGTGCTCGCGGGCTCGGCGGGCGTCGAAGTAGGCACCGAAAAGGTGTGGGAGTACTGTGAATCGCGCGGGGTGCCGAGGCTCCTGTTCGTCTCGATGATGGACAAGGAGCACGCGGACTTTGAGCGAGTCTTCAACCAGGTCAAGACCCGCCTGACGGCGAAGGTGATCCCGGTGGAAATCCCCGTGGGCGAAGGCCCCGAGTTCCACGGGATCATCAATTTGTTCTCGAAGAAGTGCCACATGTACAAGAAGGGGACCAAGGCCGGCGAGTATGACGAGGTGGACGTCCCACCCGAGTACCAGGAGCGATTCGCCAAGTACTCGGAGGCCCTGATCGAGAGCATCGCCGCCACGGACGACACTCTCCTCGAGCGCTACCTGGGTGGTGAGGAGATCGGCCGGGACGAGGCCCTCAAGGCCATGAAGGCCGGCATGGCTAGAGGCGAGCTGTTCCCGCTCTTCTGCGGCGCGGCCGAGCTGACCTACGGCACGCGGGCCCTGCTCACGAAGATGGTCGAACTCATGCCGTCTCCGAAGGACATGCCGCCCGTGGAAGGGCAGGTCTGGGGCAACGCGGAGAAGGTCACCTGCCCGCCGGTCGATCAGGCGCCCCTCGTGGCCCGGGTGTTCAAGACGATTTCCGAGCCTCACGTGGGCGACGTCACGTATTTCCGGGTGGTGTCGGGCACGGTGAAGAACGGCCAGGACGTCTTCAACGCCCCCCGGCAGGCGACGGAAAAGCTCAATCATCTGTGCGTGTCGGTGGGGAAGGACCGGACGGAAGTGCCGGAGCTGCATGCCGGGGACATCGGGTGCGTGGCGAAGCTCCGGGACACCCATACGAACGACTCCCTGTCCACCCGGGAGCGTCCCATCGTCCTCCCGAAGATTCCCTTCCCGGAAGCGGTGGTCACGGCGGGGATCGAGGTCAAGCAGCGCGGCGAGGAGGACAAGCTGTCCACCGGGCTGCACAAGCTCCACGAGGAAGACCCCACGTTCCAGCACGAATACAACAGCGAGCTGGGGCAGACGCTCATCCGGGGGCTGGGGGAGCGGCACATCGAAATCGTGGTGGGCCGTCTGGCCCGGAAGTTCGGCGTGCACGCCCAGCTCACGAAGCCCAAGGTGGCCTACCGGGAGACCCTGCGCGGGAAGGCCGAGGGGCAGGGGAAGCACAAGAAGCAGTCGGGGGGGCGGGGGCAATACGGGGACTGCTGGATCCGGCTGGCGCCGCTGCCGCGGGGGACCGGTGTGGTGTTCGAAGACAAGATCGTGGGCGGGGTGATCCCCCGGCAGTACATCCCGGCGGTGGAACGCGGCGTGCAGGAGGCGGCGTCGCGTGGACCGATTGCCGGCTACCCGGTGGTGGACTTCAAGATCGAGCTTTACGACGGCTCATATCACGACGTGGACTCGAACGAAATGTCGTTCAAGATGGCCGGGATCCTGGCGTTCCGAAACGTGAGCCCCAATTGCAAGCCGGCGCTGCTCGAGCCGATCGTCGAGCTGTCGGTGTGGGCGCCCGACGAGGTGCTGGGCGCCGTGATGGGCGACCTCTCGTCGCGGCGGGGGCACATCCTGGGCTCCGAGCCCGACGGCCGGCTCACCCGGGTGAAGGCGCACGTGCCCGAGGCGGAGCTCGACAAGTACGCCACGACGCTCCACTCCATCACGCACGGCCGCGGGACTTATCACGCGTCGTTCTTCAAGTACGAACAGGCGCCGCCCGAGGTCGCGACGAAGATCGCGGACGCCCGGAAGAAGGAGCTCGAGGAAGCGAAAGCCTGAGTGACCGAAATCCTTCGTTTCTGGTTCGGGTGGGTCACGCCCGTCGGCCGGCGCCGCTATTTCCTCCATGGCGCCGGCCTGATGCTGTTCAAGTACCTGTTCGACGCCGGCGTCATCTGGCTCGTCACCGGCCGGACCTGGACACCGGCCGACTACTTCAATCCGCTCTGGACGCTGCGGCAGCAGGCGCTGGGCCCGGGCAGCGATACACTCGCGCTGCTGATGGCCATCTGGACCCTTCCGTTCCTGTGGATCGGGGTGTCGCTCACCATGCGACGCGCCATCGATGCCGGGAGCTCGGCCTGGCTGGCCGTGTTGTTCTTCGTTCCGGGCCTGAACTACCTCACCATGCTCGGGCTGTCGCTGGCGCCTGCGCACCCGCCGCGCCCGGCGCGACCGCAGCCTCCCGTGGACGATCAGCTCCGAAGCGCGCTCCTCGCCGTGGCCGCCGGGCTCGCGGTGACGATCCCGACGACCCTTCTCGCGATCTACTTCAAGCAGGCGTATTCGAGCGGCCTTTTCCTAGGCACCCCGTTCACCCTCGGTGCGATTGCCGCGAACGTCTACAACTCCCGGCGGCGCGCGTCCTATAGTGACACGGTGCCCGTCGTCCTGTTGACGGTCGCCCTGGCAGGCGGGGTGATGATCCTGTTCGCGCTCGAGGGGATCGTCTGCATTGCCATGGCCTTCCCGATCGCGGCCGCCGTCGCGTTGGTGGGCGCCGTGCTGGGCCGGTGGATCGCGATCCGCACCTCGGAGCCTCCGGTCGCGACGCGGGCCGCCGCACTGGTGTTGCCGCTGCTGGTGCTGGCCGAGCCGGTCAGGGCTCCCGCGCCTCTGCGCGAGGTGGTAACCACGGTCGAGATCTCGGCGACACCGGAGCAGGTCTGGAAGACGGTGGTCGCCTTTCCCGAGCTGCCGCCTCCCACCGAGGCGATCTTCCGCGCCGGCGTGGCCGCGCCCCTCCGGGCCCACATCGACGGAACGGGCGTGGGCGCCATCCGCTACTGCGAGTTCACCACCGGGGCCTTTGTGGAGCCGATCACACGGTGGGATGAACCCTGGGTTCTGGGGTTCGACGTGACGAGGAATCCGCCGCCGATGGCGGAACTGTCACCCTATCGGAAGGTCTACGCGCCGCATCTGGACGGGTACTTCGAGGCTACCAGGGGGGAGTTTGAGCTGCAGCCGCTGCCCGGGGGTCATACCCGACTGATCGGGCACACGTGGTACCGGATGGAGATGTATCCCCAGGTCTACTGGGACGGGGTGGCGGATCGGATCATCGAGGCCATTCACCGCCGCGTCCTCGACCACGTGAAGCGCGTGGCCGAAAGGCCCGCCTCCGTTCCCGCGCCCTAAAGGGCGCTCTCGGCTCGATTGCGGCCTGAAGGCCTTGCACGGCAGGGCTTGGCCCGCGGGAAAAAGAAACGGGAAGCGATCTGCGCTTCCCGTTTCACCCATCCCGATCGCCATCCCCGACTCTACCCGACCAGAATCGGCTCCAGCTCCGGGGCGTCTTCGGGCACGTAGGGCTGTTTGTACTTGAACCGCTTGCCCTGGTAATTTCGCAGCACCACTTCCTTGTCCGTGATCTTCACGACGTACTCGGGGAGCAGCGGAATCTTCCCACCGCCTCCGGGGGCGTCGATCACGAAGTGCGGCACCGCCAGGCCCGAGGTCCAGCCCCGCAGCGCTTTGACGATTTCCAGGCCCTTCTCGACCGTGGTCCGGAAGTGCTCGGCTCCGGCCACCTGGTCGCACATGTAGATGTAGTACGGCCGGACCCGCGCGATGAGGAGCTTCTGCATCAGCTTCTTCATCACCGCCGGATCGTCGTTCACGCCCTTCAACAACACCGTCTGGCACCCCAGGGGGATCCCGGCGTCCGCCAGCATGGCCAGGCCCTGCACCGCCGCCGGCGTGAGCTCGTCGGGATGGTTGAAATGCGTGTTGATGTAGAACGGATGGTACTTCTTGAGGATCGCGCACAGCTCGGGCGTGATCCGCTCCGGCAGGTGGCAGGGCACCCGGCTCCCGATCCGGATGACCTCGAGATGCGGGATGGCCCGGAGCCGCTTCAGGATGTCGTCGATCCGGCGGTCCGAGAGGAGCAGCGGATCACCACCCGACATGATCACGTCCCGGATCTCGGTGTGGGCCTCGAGGTACTGGAAGGCCGATTCGAGCTGGGACATCGGGATCTTCTCGGGGTCGCCCACCTTCCGGCGGCGGGTGCAGAACCGGCAGTAGGAGGCGCAGACCGGGCTCACCAGGAACAGGGCCCGGTCGGGATACCGGTGCGTGATGTTGG
>DATMOQ010000305.1:0-6857 GCA_035568195.1 Gemmatimonadales bacterium | reverse complement strand
CGCGGCTGAAAGCCGCCCTAAAGGACGAGCGGGCTCGGCGTCTGCCGCGGAAGGCGGCGTGCTGATCGTCGACGAGGCTCATCACTTCCGGAATCCCGCAACCAAGCGCTACCGGGCGCTCGCGGAGCTGGCGGTGGGAGCACGAGTCCTTCTGGTCACCGCCACTCCCGTACACAACAGCATCGCGGACGTGATTCACCTGCTACGGCTGTTCTTGCGGGACGACGCCCTCGCTGGGCTTGGCGTCCCGTCGCTGAAAAGAGCCGCGTGCGGGGAGGCGTGGGCGACGCTCCCGGGGGTCCTGGCCCGGCTGGTGGTGGCGCGGTCGCGCGTCCGCGCCCCCTCCCTCGCCCTTCCCCGCCATGCGAAAGGGGAGACGATCAGGGCCGGCCCGGGTCCGGACGACCGGGTTGTGGCGCTGGTGCACGGGATCTCCGCGCTCGATCCTGGTCCCGCCGGAGCCCTGATGCGAATGGTGCTTCTCACTCGTCTGGCATCGAGCCTGCCCGCACTCCGGGAGAGTCTCTCCCGGCACGAGGCGTTCGCGGATCTTTCGCTCGAGGCCCGGCGCTCAGGTCGGGCGCTGACTCGCCGGGACTTTCAGAGACTCTTTCCGCGCGGCGAGGAACCCGATCTGCAGCTGGCCTTGCTCCCGCTGCTGCTCCCCCCGGGGCTCGATGGTGACCCCGGTGACGCCTCGGCCCTGCCCCGGCTGCGGGAGCTGGCGGCGGAGTGTCCGGATCCGAAAGTCGCCCGGCTCGGGGCGCTCCTGACGGAGCGGCCCGCCAAAACCATCGTCTTCACCGCGTCTCGGGCCACCGCCCGCTACCTGCTCCGGCGGTTGATGGGAAAGCACCGGGTCGCCGCGGTGATGGGCGTCCACGGACTCTTCCCCAACGGGCCGGCACCGGTACCCGAAGTTCTACGGGCCTTCGCGCCGCTCGCGTCCGGCGTTGCTCCGCCCCCGGCGGCCCTCGTCATCGATGTCCTGATCGCCACTGACCTGGCCAGTGAGGGCCTCAATCTTCAGGACGCGAGTCGAGTGGTGCACTACGATCTGCCGTGGACCCCGGCCCGGCTCGCCCAGCGGGTGGGGCGCATCGACCGGCTGGGCTCGCCGCACGCGCTAATCGAGACCGTTACCCTCCTACCTCCTCCTCCATTGGCCCGGGCCTTGAGCATCGAAGCCCGCCTGTTGACGAAGGCGAAGGTAAGCAGGCGCGTCGCGCTCTTCGACTGGTGCGACCGGTTGCAGGCGCTGACGGGGCAGGTGAATGGAGCCAGCGCTTGCGCGGTGCGCGGAAGCGAGAACGCGGTACTCCTGATCTTGTCGATTGGCGGAATGGCGGAGCCCATGGTGGTCCGGGCGGCCGGGGTCACCGTCCATCCGCTCGACGCCTGTCGCCTCCTGGAGGAGGCCTCGCGGGCCGAGTCATGTCCATTGGATCCTGGCATCGTGCGAGCGGCCATCTGCCGTGCCGCAGGCACGATCCGGAAGCGGATCTCCATGCTGGCACGATCCCGATGGCGCGCGGGTGACCGTGATCAGCTCAGCCGTCGGTTGATTCCCATGGTGGTCGCCGAGGCCCGACGGGCAGCGCGCAGCGGGGACAGCACGCGCGTCGAGCGTCTCGACGCCCTTGTAGCGCGCCTGGGAAGGGGAATGGCGGCCGGCGAGGAGTTCTTGTTGGGCTGTCTTGCAGAGGATCTCCTTCCCCTCACCCCGGACCGGCTCATGGCATGGAGCGAACAACTCCCGACCCACGACTCCCGAACCGACGCTCCCGACATCAGCCTCGCCGCCACCATCGTGGTGCGTGCCCGGGGGTCCGGTTAGTTTCCGGCGTGGCCCTCACGACCTTCCTGTTCGATCTCGACGGCACCCTCATCGATTCGATCGAGTTGATCATCCGCTCGTATCAGCACACCATCAGGACCCATCGCGGCCAGGAGACGGCTCCTGACGTCTGGATGAAGGGGCTGGGCATTCCACTCCGCGTGCAGTTCCGGGAGTGGAGCACGGACCCGGCCGAGATCGACGCGATGGTGACGACGTACCGCGAGTACAACTTGAGCCATCACGACGAGATGGTCACCGCGTACGACGGAGTGGTCGATGCGGTGCTGAAGCTGCACCGCCAGGGGAAGATTCTGGGACTCGTCACCAGCAAGTTCCGCAGCGGCGCGTTCCGGGGACTCAAGAAGGTGGGTCTCGAAGACGCTTTTCACGTGGTGGTGGGGGCCGATGAGGTGACCAACCCCAAGCCGCATCCCGAGCCGGTCCACATCGCCCTGTCACGACTCTCGGCCACCCCGGAAGAGGCCGTGTTTATTGGGGATTCTCGCCATGACATGGAGTGCGGCCGCGCGGCCGGCGTGAAGACGGCGGCGGCGCTCTGGGGCCCGTTTGGACGTAGCGACTTCGATGGCCTGAACCCAGACTTCTGGTTGGAGCACCCGTCCGACCTGGACCTTCTTGCTGAGGGCTGACCGCTGATGGCTGACAGCACGTTTGTGCCTTTCCATCTCGAGCGCTGGCAGTCCACCTGGGAAAACCGGGTGAAGTACAACCTCTCGGAATCGGGAGTGCACCCGCTGTCGGTGCGGGATCTCCTGCAGCTCGCCGGCGCCCAGGCGGAACCGCTGCTCGACGTGCGGCTGGGGTACAGCCAGTCCAATGGCACCGACCGGCTCCGGGAGCGGATCGCCGCGCTTTATCCCGGCGCACGTCCCGAGCAGATCCTGGTCACCACGGGCAGCGCGGAGGCGAATCACATCGTCTGCTGGCGGCTGATCGGCCCCGGCGACAAGGTCGCGATCATGCTGCCGAACTATTTGCAAACCTGGGGGATGACGCAGAATCTGGGCGGCGTCGTGAACGGGTTCACGCTGTCCGCCGAGAAGAAGTGGGAGCCCGATGCCGACGAGATTCGCCGGGCCATCGTGCCGGGCACCAAGCTCGTGGTGGTCACCAACCCCCACAATCCGACGGGTCACATCCTCTCGGACACGAATCGCCGGCTCATCGTGGAACGGGCGGCCTCCGTGGGCGCCTGGCTCTTGGCCGACGAGGTCTACATCGGCGCCGAGCGTGATGGCGTGACTACCCACTCCTTTTGGGGTAGCTACGAGAAGCTGATCGTGGTGAACGGATTGTCGAAGGCGTACGGCCTTCCGGGCCTCCGGATCGGCTGGCTGGTGGCGCCGGCGGCGTTCGCCGAGGACGCCTGGGCCCGCAGCGACTACCTCACCATCGGGCCATCGGGGACCAGCGACCACCTCGCCGCCCTGGCGCTCGAGCCGAAGGTGCGGGAGAAGATCCTGGCCCGCACGCGCGGAATCCTCAAAGCGAACTACCCGGTGCTCGAGTCCTGGTTGCAGGGCTTTGGGGACGAGTTCCGGTGGGTGGCACCGCGGGCCGGCGCCATTTGTTATGTGGGATACCGGGGCCAGATGTCTTCCACCGACCTGGTGGAGCGGATCCGGGCCAAGCACAACGTGCTGCTCTGTCCCGGAGATCATTTTGGGACGCCGCGCCACATTCGGTTCGGATTCGGCAACGAGCCGCACGAGCTGAAGGCTGCGCTCGAAGAGACGGGGCGGGGAGTGAGGGCGGAGCTCAGCTAAGAAACAAAGGCGTCGAGAAACAAGACGTCGAGAGACAATGCGTCGAGAGACAATACGTCGAGAGACAATACGTCGAGAAGCAATACGTCGAGAAGCAATACGTGGGGGACATGGATATGACGACCAAGAATATGGAACGCGAGACGTCAGTGATCCGGGCCCCGTCGGACGGGAGCGAGGTGGGCGTCTGCAACCTGGCCAACCCCGAAGACGTGCGGGCCGCGATCGACGCCAACATGCGGGCGACCGACGCCGCGCGGAAAATGCCGTCCCACGAACGGGCGGCGGCGCTGCGAAAGATCGCGGATGGAATGACGGCCGCCCGGCCGGAGCTGGCCCGGACGCTCGCGCTCGAAGCCGGGAAGTCGATCAACCAGGCCCGGCTCGAAGTCGACCGCACCATCGATGTGTTCCGCGATGGCGCCGAAGAGGCGACCCGGATCCGGGGCGAGGTGCTCACCGCGGACGGCGTGCCCACCGGCAACGGGAAGATCGCCATCACCCGGCGCTTCCCGCTCTCCCCCATCGCCGCCATCACGCCCTTCAACTATCCCCTGCTCCTGGCGGCCCACAAGCTCGCGCCGGCCATGGCGTGCGGAGCTACGGTCACGCTGAAGCCGCCCCCGCAGGATCCGCTGAGCACGCTCAGGATGTTCGACATCATCAAGGACTCGGGCTATCCCGAGGGCGCGGTAAACGTCGTCCCCTGCCACGTCGAGGTGGCGCAGATCCTGATCGAGGATCCGCGAGTCCGGATGATCTCCTTCACCGGGAGCGCCAAGGCCGGCTGGGCCATCCGGGCCAAGGCCGGTTCCAAGCGGGTCGCCCTCGAGCTGGGCGGGAACGCCGCGGTGATCGTCGAGGGGGACGCGGACCTCGAGCTGGCGGCCGCGCGCTGCGCCGCGGGCGGGTTCAACTACTCCGGCCAGTCCTGCATTTCGACCCAGCGCATCTTCGTCCATCAGTCGGTGTTCAAGCAGTTCCTGGACCTGATGCTGCCGAGAGTGAAGGCGCTCAAGATGGGCGACGTGCTGGATGAGGCGACCGACATCGGGCCCGTCATCTCGCTCGAGGCCGCGGAGCGCGTGGAGAAATGGATCAACGAGGCGAAGGCGCAGGGCGCCACCGTGGCGATCGGTGGCGGCCGGAAGGGCACATACCTCGAGCCCACCGTGCTGCTGGACACGACGCCGACGATGAAAGTGAACTGCGAAGAGGTGTTCGCGCCGCTGGTCACCGTGACGCCCTACGCCGATCTCTCCAAGGCCATCGCCCAGGTGAACTCGTCGCCCTACGGGCTCCAGGCGGGCGTGTTCACCACGAACCTCAAGACGATGTTCCGCTGCTTCTCGGAGGTCGAGGTCGGCGCCGTGAACGGCAACGACATCCCGGGGTTCCGGGTCGACCGGCTCCCGTATGGCGGGGCGAAGGAATCAGGATTGGGGCGTGAGGGCGTGCACTGGGCGATTCAGGAGATGACCGAGCTCAAAATGCTGACGCTGAAAGTGGACTAGTAGCGGGCATTGATGCGCAGTGACGCGACCGCGGCGGGCCCGCGGTCGCGGTTGTATCCGGGATTGTGGATCCACTGGAAATCGGGACCGATCTCGAGGTACCGCCCGATCTGGGCCCGGTAGTACGCCTCGAGGATGTTCTCGCCGCCGTAGTTGAGTTTCCCGTCTCCCAGGAGAAAGCCTTGTCCGCCGGCGGCGAGGTACGCCCGGTGGTCCGGGGAGAGTCCGTGCAGCAGGTAGGCCACGGCAAAGACGTCGGCGCCCCGACCCCAACGGCGCCCGCTCACCTGCACCCCGCCCGACAAATGCCGGTCCACTTCGGTGAACGCGAAGTCCTCGTTCTTGCCGTCATTCCAACCCAGCCGGAGAAAGGCGCCCGTCTCGCCTGAGTCCGCGAGGGGCTGCTCCAGGTTGAGGCCGACCCCCTTCTTGGTCCGGCCCGAGCGGTCGTCGGCCACGATGTTCGGCGCGCTGTCCACCGCCACGCCATGCGCGATCGCGTCGGCGTAACTCCCCATCCGCGCATGATTCTCGTAGACCAGAAGCCGCACGACGGTACCGCTGGTCCCCGGCTGAAGCGTGACTTCGAGGTTGTCGCCGCGGGACCGGGGAAACACATCGAACACGTTGCCGTTCGCCATCAGGGGCATGGCGAATGACCCAAGCCGGACCGCCCAGGTGGGGTGAATGAGCGACACCGCCACGCCCCAGGAATAGCCTCGCGTATCGGCCGCGAAGTCCCAGGCGGAGTTCTGGAACAGACCCCAGTTCATGAACTGGGTGCGCGTGGAGTTGGCGTAGCGATTCACATCGAAGAGGTCGGACACGGCGAACTTGCCCGCGTCCAGCTCGAGCCGATTCGCGGGTTCCTGACCGGACAGCTGATCCTGCGCGCGGTCGTTCGCCTCACGCTCGGACCCCAGGGCCAGGGAGTAGCGGAGAAACACGCGGGCCAGGTAGGGCCCATTTCCCAGATCGGCGGTTCCCTGACGAATCACATCACCGTTGGTGATCCCGGCGAGGCCCGTGGCGTTGCTGATGCCGGCGCCGCGTGCCATCTCGAAATCCACGTACGCTTCGAGCCCCGGAGCCAGGCGGTCGCCGAAGTAGATGCCGTAGGTGTCGGTGGCATGCGCGTCGCCGGTGGTGATGAGACTCTTCGGCCCCGTGTACGGCGCGTGGAAGCGGAAGAGATCCTGTCCGATGACGGTGCCCTGGGCGCCCAGCAGTTGCGGAATGAACAGGCGCGGAGTGGAGTCCTGTGCGGCGAGCGGAGCGCTCACCAGGAATGCCGCGCCGAGAAGGCTAAACCGCGTGCAATACCACATAGCAGATGAACGCAATGAAGAACGCCGCCGGAATCGTGAAGATCCACGCCCAGACGATCCGTCCGGCCACGCCCCACCGTACCGCCGAGAGCCGTTGCGCGGCGCCGACGCCGGTGATGGCGCCGGTGATGGTGTGCGTGGTGCTCACGGGAATGCCGAAGTGCGATGACACGAACAGCGTGATGGCCCCGGCCGTCTCGGCGCAAAATCCGCCGAAGGGCTTGAGCCGGGTGATCCGCTGACCCATGGTCTTCACGATCCGCCAGCCTCCCGACACCGTCCCCAATCCCATCGCCGCGCCGCAGGCCACGACCACCCAGAATGGGATCTCCTGCAGGGTAGTCAAGTGAAGCGCCTGTACCGGGAACGTCGCAAACCGCGCCTGCTC
>DATMOQ010000304.1:0-2599 GCA_035568195.1 Gemmatimonadales bacterium | reverse complement strand
ACGACGCCCACCACGCCGAACACCATGAAGATGGTACCGATGCTCTTTTCGGTCACCCCGAACTTGTCCTTGAGATAGATCGCCATGACGCCGATCAGGGCGTTCAGCGCCAGCATCCCGACGACGTAAATCCAGATCACGCGCGGCGCCGGACGGGTGGGGTGCTTGATGATCTCGAGCAGCGTCTCCTGGACCGAGCGGGGGGAGCGGACGGCGGTCGGGTTTGCCGTCGAGTACCGGTGGCGGGACTCGGGGAGCCAGTACCAGGCGAACACGGCATTCACGAATACCAGCCCCGCCGCGACGATCCCCGGAGCCGCGGGTCCCAGTTGCGTCGCCAGGGATCCCAGCGGGGGTCCCACGATCACCCCGAGCGACGTACCCGCCGACAGCCACCCCAGTGCCTTGGCCCGCTCGGCCGGCTCCATCGCGTCGGCGACATACGCCTGCGCCACTCCGGTCGTGCCGCCGCCCAGGCCCTGCACCAGACGCGAGAGGAACAGCACGGTCAGGGAAGTCGCGAACCCGAACACGAGGTAGGCAACCCCGGCGCCGACGAGACCGACGATCAACGCGGGACGTCGGCCGTACCGGTCCGAGATCCGCCCCCACAACGGCGAGGAGACCAGCTGCGCCATGGCGAACGCGCTGATGAGCCAACCGATCATCCATTCCTGCGCATGGAACTTGAGCGCGTAGAACGGCATGAGGGGAGCCACGATCATCAGGCCCACCATGTCCACGAAACACACCGCGATCAGAATGATCAACCGTTTCACCTGCGCGCTCCGATGGCGAGGACGACGGCACTCACGAGCATCAACAAGACTCCGAACGCGGCGGCGACACCGATCTCATTCAGCCGGAGGGACGACAGAATCTCCATGGAAATCGGGCGGGTATCGTAGGTATAGAGTACGACGGACGTCACGAAGTCGCCCAGCGCCGCGACGAAGGCCAGGCTGGCCCCGGCCATCAGCGCCGGTGACAACAGCGGCAGGCTCACCCGCCGGAACGTGGCCCACTTCCCCGCCCCGAGACTCGCCGCCGCTTCCTCGAAGGCGGGATCGAGCTGCCGGTATCCCGCCAGGATCGCCCGGCCCGTCACGGGCACGTTCCGCACCAGGTAGGCGAGCGGCAAGATCACCGCCGTCCCGACGAACACCCAGCGGGCTTCGAAGGGTTTCGTCACGCTGAACGTGACGGCCAGCGCGATGGCGAAGACGGTGCCGGGCAGCGCCCACGGCAGTGCCACCAGCCCCTCGATGACCTTCGACAGCCGCACCCGGCGCCGGACCACCGCCCACCCCGCGGCCAGTGCGAGTGCCACGGCGCCCGCCGTGCTGACCACCGCCATCCAGAGCGAATTGACGAGCGGCGCGAGCCGCGCCGGGTCCCCCAGCAGGCGCCGATAGTTGTCCAGGTTCAGCACCGGGGGGAAGGCCTCCGTTGTCCAGGAGGCGTAGGGGACGAGCGAGACGAGCATCAGGGTCAGATGGGGCAGGAGGAGGACCACCGCGAGCGCCCAGCCGGCGGCGGGCGCCAGGATCCGCGCGGCGGGAGCCCGGATGGCGCGCCGGCGGGGCGCCGCGCCCTTCCCCAGCGACACCAGGACGGCATCTCCTTCGGAGCGTCGCAACAGCGCGAGCGCGATCAGCGCCACCAGCGCGAGCGCCACGGTCTCGACCATCGCCAGGGAGTCTTCCCCGTTGAGCCGGGACGCTACGATCTGCGTCGGCATGACGCGGAACCCGCCCCCGAACACGTACGGCGCGCTGAACGAGCCGAGCGCGGTCATGAAGGTGAGCACCGTCGCGCCTGCGAGCGACGGCCGCAGCAGCGGCAGGGTCACCCGGGTGAGCGTCCGCCAGCGTCCGGCGCCGAGCGCGTGGGCGGCTTCGATCATCGCGGCATCGACCTTGGCCAGCCCCGCCCGGGTGAAGAGATAGAAGTAGACGTACATCGAGTAGGCGTGGACCAGCAGGATGCCCCCGGCTCCCTGCAGCCGCCACGGCGCCTGCTGGAAGCGGAAGACGTACTGCAGGGCCCGCGCGACGAATCCTGATTCGCCGTACAGAAAGAGGAAGGCGATCACGCCCACCAGCGGCGGCAGCACGGCGGGGAGCGCGATCAGCGAGCCCAGGAGCTTCCGTCCGGGGAACTCGAACCATTCGAACAGAAAGGCGAGCGGGATGCCGATCACCCCCGCCAGCAACACACTGGCCACGGAGATCCAGACGCTGGCCCAGAGGGCGCTCCACTCCGTGGGCCGGGTCACGAACGACCGGATCGCGCCCGCGTGTGCCGCGTCCAGCGTGACGATCAGAATGGGATACAGCACCAGCCACGCGAGCAGAATCGTGAGCAGAATGCCGCTCGAGGACTGCCGTCGGCTCACGTCGCCGCCCCGGTGAAGACGCTCTTCCGCTCCGCCGCGAGCATCACCCGGTCCCCCACCCTCGGCCCCCGGGGATCCGCCAGCACCTCGACGCGCACCCCGCCGTCGATCTCGACGCCAAGATGCGCGGCAGCGCCGGTGAAGCGCCGGTCCTTGACGACCCCGGCGACACCCGGGCCCGACACCAGGCGCACGTTCTCC
>DATMOQ010000303.1:0-2127 GCA_035568195.1 Gemmatimonadales bacterium | reverse complement strand
GGCGGCCGACAGGAGCATGCCGACGCCCACCAGGGTGCCCCCGACGCCGCCGATCAGGCCCCAGTGAAACGCGTGGAGTATGGAGACGACGACGGTCGCCAACCCGAGCACGAGGAGCGCGCGCCCGAGCCAGCGAACCTTGTTGTTCACGTGTGGTTGATCCGGCTCGCCGCGGCGGCCGCGCCGAAGCCGTTGTCGATGTTGACCACGGTCACGCCCGACGCGCACGAATTCAGCATACCGAGGAGCGCCGCGATGCCGCCGAAGGACGCGCCATAGCCGACGCTGGTGGGGACGGCGATCACCGGGCACTTCACGAGGCCGCCCACCACGGAGGGGAGAGCGCCTTCCATCCCCGCCACCACGATGATCACGGCGGCACTCCGGAGCGCATCGGTCTGCGTGAGAATCCGGTGGATCCCGGCTACGCCCACGTCCGTGAGCCGCTCCACCCGGTTGCCGAATGCCCGCGCCGTCATCGCGGCCTCCTCGGCTACCGGAAGGTCGGCCGTGCCGGCCGTCACAATGAGAACTGCCCCCCGGCCCGTGGGCGCCGGCTCCGGGTGGGGTGCGAGGTACACCACTCGCCCCAGTTCATTGCTCTCTGCCTCGGGGAAGCGCGCGGCGAGTGAATGCCGATGCGCGGGCTCGGCTCGGGTGACGAGAAAGCTCCCGCTCTTCTCCACCAGCCGCTCGGCAATCGCCACGACCTGCTCGGGAGTCTTGCCCTGACACAGAATCACCTCCTGATGCCCCTGCGTGTGGGGCCGGAGGTGATCGATCGACGCGAACGCCAGCCGTTCGATGAGTCCGTTCACATCTTCGGGGTTCACGCCGCGGCCTCCACCTCCGCCTCCGCGAGATACCCTGCAAAGAGCCGCTCCGCCTCGGCCATCGACTCGATGGCGAAGAGCCGCTGGCGCAGCTCGGAGGCGCCGCGCAGACCCTTTGTGTACCAGCCCAGGTGCTTCCGGAACTCGAGGGCGGTCTTCCGGGTGTCCCCCTGGAGCCGCAGCGCCAGGTGCGCATGCTCCAGCGCCACCGCGAACCGCTCCTCGGCACCCGGCGCGGGAGCGGGCGTCCCGCCCTCCAGCAGCGCCCGGCCCTGCGTGAAGATCCACGGATTCCCGAAGGACCCGCGTGCCACCATGACACCAGCGCAGCCCGTATGCCGGTGCATGGCGAGGATGTCGTCCGCGGTGTTGATGTCCCCGTTGCCGATCACCGGGATATCGAGCGCCTCCACCACCCGGGCGATTTCGTCCCAGTTGGCCTTCCCGGTGTACATCTGGGTCCGGGTGCGCGGATGCAGGGCCAGTGCTAAAGCACCAGCGTCCTGGCACCGGAGGCCGATCGTGGCCGGATCGCGCTGCGCCTCGTCCCAGCCGCTTCGGATCTTCACGGTCACCGGCAGATGGGTGGCGCCCTTCACGGCCCTGATGATGCCCCCGACCAGGCTCATGTCCTTGAGACAGCCGGAGCCGCCATTGTTGCGGACCACCTTCTTGACCGGGCAGCCGAAGTTGATGTCCAGGAAGTCAGGCCGAAACAGCTCGGTGACCATCCCGGCCGCGCGCGCCATGACCTCGGCGTCGGCCCCATAGAGCTGAATCCCGATGGGGCGCTCCACCGGCTCGAAGCGCATGTCCGCCAGGACGCGCTCGATGCCCAGTGAGATGCCCACGGACGAGATGAACTCCGACACGACCACGTCCGCCCCGAACCGCCGGCAGATCTGCCGGAAGGGGCCCTCCGACACGCCTGCCATCGGCGCGAGGTAGAGGGGCACGGTGTGCCCGGTGGGGTACGGGAAGTTCATGTCCTGCAACGTAATGGCGCGTTGCGCGGGGAGCAACCAGCCATTACGTTCCGGTCCCGATCTTCACCTTTGGGCCTGAAAAACGGAGTGACGGGCTGTGCACCTGCGTGAGTTCTTCGCCGAAGACGCCATCAATCTCCACCTCGCCTCGACCGACAAGGACGATGTGCTGAAGGAGCTGGTCGGCCTCCTGAAGCTCGACGAGAAGGAGGACGCGATGCTGTTCAAGATGCTGAAGCGCCGCGAGACGCTGGGGTCCACGGGCATCGGGCAGAACATCGCGATTCCGCACTGCCGGTCGCTGGTGG
>DATMOQ010000302.1:0-7678 GCA_035568195.1 Gemmatimonadales bacterium | reverse complement strand
GGTCATCCCCGGATAGGCCGCGCGGACCCGCTCGACCTTTCCCGACTCGATCGCGCTCTCGTATCCCCCGATGGCGGCCTGAATGTCCCCCGGAAGGATGGGCTGGGGGGGCGGCGGCGTCGGTGGTGCGGGCGTCGAGCTGGCTGCCGGTGCGGGCTCAGGCTTGGTCGGCGTCTGCGCCGGGGTCTGGACTGCGACTTTCGCCTGGGTGTCCCGGGGCGGCGTGACGACCTGTCGGACGGGCTGCCGCGTCGGGTTCGGCGTCGGGGCCGGCCGACGACCGGCGGGCTGATTGTTCTGGGGCGTGGGCCTGGTCACCACCGGCGGGGTGCTCTGCGCCACCTGTTTGGGCGTGGAGTCGGTCTTCGGCGCCGACGGTGACGGCGCTGGATTCAGGGACGTCTGCTGTGCCGCATTGGAGAGTGGCGTCTTGGGGGCCCAGGGCTGGAGCACGGCGAGCGCGATGCCTGCGGCCGCGACCAGCACTATGGCCGCGACCAGAGGGGCACGACGCGAGCGCTTCCCCTCGGCGTGCGTGACGATCACCGTCGCGGTGGCGCTCGCGCCCTCGCAGGTGCAGGTGATCAGCACTTCGCCTTCGGCAAGCGCGCTCACGAGGCCCTGCGGCGTGATGGTGGCGATCTCCGGCGCGGTCGATGCCCAGGTGACGCGCGGTCCCATCAGCGTCTTCCCGCCCGTGCCCTTGAGCTTGGCCGTGAGCTGCACCGCGCCACCCGCGGAGACCGACACCTGCTGGGGCGCGATGGTGAACCCCGTCCCCCCGGTGGTGGACACCGTCGACTTGCCGGCGCGGGTCCCCCCCGGCATCGAGACCGGGGTGACGAGACTCCTGAGCATCTCGGTGTTCTTGTGGGACGCCGCCAGGGTCATCAGCTGCGTGCGCACCGGGTCGTCCGGCGTCAGCGCCGGCACGCCGATGGCCGAAATCGCATCCTCCACCGTCGGGAACCGGTCGCCCGGTTCTTTGGCGAGCATCCGCATGACGGCCTTGGCGATTTCGGGCGGGCAGTCGGGACGGACCTCGAGGAGCGACGGGGGCGGATCGTTGAAATGCGAATACATGATCGCCATGATGGAATCCGCATTGAACGGCAGCTTCCCGGCGATCATTTCGTACGCCAGCACCCCCAGCGAGTACTGGTCCGACGCGCCGGTGAGCTCCTTCGCGGCGCACTGCTCGGGGCTCATGTACGACGGGGTGCCGACCGTGGCCCCCGTCATGGTGAGGCCCTTGGTCTCGGTCACCTTCGCGATGCCGAAATCGGTGACCACCGCCCACCCTTCCGTATCCACCATGACGTTCGCGGGCTTCACGTCGCGGTGAATGATCCCCCGCTTGTGGGCGTACCCGAGCCCCGCGCCCACCTGCTGCAGGATCTGCTGCACCATCTGAATGGGGAGCTTCCCGGTTTCCTTGATGATGGAATCGAGGGGCCGTCCTTCGACGAACTTCATCACGAAGTAGACGATCTGATCGCCTTCCTTCACGGCGTAGATCGGGATGATGTTCGGATGCGAGAGGGACGCCGCGGTCCGCGCCTCACGTTTGAAGCGCTCGACCATCCCCTCGCCGGCCAGCAGGGCGGGGGACATCACCTTGATGGCGACCTTCCGGTCCAGGGCGATGTCGTGCCCCAGATACACCGTGGCCATGCCGCCCCGGCCGAGCTCGGCCAGGACCTCGTATTCGCCGATGGTGGCGTGCCGGAGGACCTCGTGGAGCGCGGTGGCGCTCATGGTGGCGCGCGCCATGTCCTGCTTGGACACGAAGGCGGTGGCGACGTTGCCCTGGGCCCCGGAGACGTCGGCCCCGCAGCCGGCGCAGAAGCGCTGTCCCGGGGAGATGGGCGTGCCGCACTTGCCGCAGGTCGCGGGCTCAGTCACACGCGGGGGTCCGACTCTGGAACGGGGGGGCGGGGCATAGGGGGTGATAATATATCGCCCCACAACGACTTGGGCAGTGTCAGCAGTCCCGGTGTTGCGGTGACGAGGCGCACCGGGAGGGCATGCGCTTGGCCCCTTCGTCCCGTTCCCACCCTGAAGGGCGGGCCCGGAAAGTCACAGCGCTTAGCGCAGCGCATCACCGGGCCCAGACTTCAGTCTGGGGACGACCAGGTGAAACTCTCTCTCTTACTTACCAGCCGCGCAGGTCACTTTGATGTCGATCGGCGTGTAGATCTGGAAGGTGACGAACGCCACCAGCATGTTCACGAAACTGTGCTGGGTCTCGACCTTGGACACCCTCGGACACTTCGCCTGCGTGGACACCGTGTTCGGGGGCACCAGGCCGAAGATCCAGCCCGACGCAAAGGATTCCTCGATTACGGTCGTTGACGGGGCGAGGCCGGTCTCGATGGTCGCGTGGAAGCACGCGGCGGTCGAGACGAGGAGTGCGGCACAGGCGATGGAGGCGATGGAGCGCATTGGTCCCCCGGGACATTGGGAATTCCGCCCCCGGCGGATGGCAAGGGACGGCGTCGCCAATATGCCCGCACTACGGAGACCCCGCAAATCGGCCGGAATCAGTCCGCGCTGGAGGGCGCGGGGGAGCGGCGAAACGCGGTCAGGGTGTGGGAGAACTGAATCCAGACCACGGCGCCCAGGATCAGGGCCATGGCCAGGAACGTCCGCGGCGTCACGGCTTCACCCAGCAGGAGCCAGCCCAGGAGGACCGCGATGACCGGGTTCACATACGAGTACGTACCGACGATTGTCGCCGGCGCGTGCTTCAGCGCGTAGGCGTACGCGCTGTATCCCACCAGGGACCCGAACACCACGAGATAGGCCATGGCCTCGATGCCGGTGGTCGACAGGTGCACCCGGGGCCCCTCTCCCAGCGCCAAGCCGAGCGCCGTCACCACCGCCCCTCCGGCGAGCATCTGGACCGACGCGGCCACGTACGGACTGGCCGTCGGGTGCTGCCGTTTGTAGTACACCGAGCCGAACGCCCACGAGGCGGAGGCACCGGTGAGGGCCAGTGGGCCCCGAAGATCGGCGGACAGGATAGCGGCCGGGCTGGCGCCCACCAGCAGAATGGTGCCGGCGAAGCCCAGCAGCAGCCCGGCGATGACCCGCGTCGAGACCCGCCCGGGACCGCCGGGAACCACGGCGTCGAAGAAGGCCATCCACAGGGCCACGGTCACCACGAAAATGCTGGCCACGCCGGAAGGCGTGTACTGCTCGGCCCAGACGACCATCGCGTTGCCGCCCGCCAGGAGAAACACACCGACGATGGCGAGGACCACCCAGTCGCGGAGCGTGGCGGGCAGGGAGTCGCCGAACAGGAGCGCGCCGACGAGCAGCAGCACCCCCGCGATGAAGAACCGCACGCCGGCGAACAGGAACGGCGGAAACACGCCGACGCCGATCCGGATGGCGAGGTACGTCGAGCCCCAGAACACGCAGACCAGGAGATAGGCGATCAGGGCCTTCCCGCGCAGCGCCGCCATGTCAGTCGTTCTCCGGTGGAAGGGTCAGGGCGGCCTTTTCGAACAGCGTGCTGAGCACGATGGTCGTCTTGGTATTGAGCTGCTTGGGAGAGCCGGCCAGCGTCCGCAGGATATCCTGAATGCCCTCGAGATCCCGCGCCGCGACCTTGAGGATATAGCAATCGTCTCCCGCCACGTGATGGGCTTCGAGCACGCCGGAGTGCTTGAGCAGCGAGCGCATGCGGGGCTCGTCGCCGACATATCCGGAACCGCCGTAGCGCACCGCGACGAACGCGGTGACCGGGACGCCGGCCTTGGCGCGGTCGATCTGCGCGCTGTACCCGGCGATGATGCCGGCGGTCTCGAGTCGTTTGACGCGCTCCATCACCGCGGGACGGGAGAGTCCGACCTCGTCGGCGAGAGCCTGGTAGCTGGCCCTCCCGTTGTCCGCGAGCAGGCGGAGCAGTTGGCGATCCACCGCGTCGACCGGGCGTTTTCCCGTCATTCGGTAGGCTCCTGGGACCAGCGGTGACTATTCGTAGGAAATGACCAGTATGACACGACGTTTTATCATACTAACACGTTTCCGACATACGCAATATCCGCTTTCGGTCACGGAATTCGCGGGGCTTCGTCCCGCCCCCCGGGCCCCCTACTATTCGCCATGAGTCTCGATCGTCTCCGCGACCTGGTGCGCGCCTACCCGTCGGCGCTGCTGGGCTACTCGGGGGGCGTCGACTCCGCGCTCCTCGCCGTCGTCCTCCGCCAGGAGCTGGGTCGGGAGCGGATGCTGGCCGCCATCGGACGCAGCGACTCCTATCCCGAAGCCCAGTGGCGCCTGGCGCACGACATCGCCCGCCGCTTCGACGTCCCCGTGCTGGAGGTAGCCACCCACGAGCTCGACGATCCGCGCTACCTCGCTAATCCCACCAACCGCTGCTTCTTCTGTAAGACCGAGCTCTGGTCCCGCCTGGGGCAGGTCGCCGCGGAGCGGGGCCTGGCGGTGATCTGCGACGGTACCAACGCCGATGACCTGGGCGAGCACCGGCCGGGACGGGCCGCGGGGGCCGCGGCGGGGATCCGCTCCCCCCTGGCGGACGCGGGGCTCACCAAGGCCGACATTCGCCTCGCGGCCGAGTCACTCGGTCTTCCCAACTGGGACGCGCCCGCGGCGCCGTGCCTTTCGTCCCGGATTCAGTACGGTATCGCCGTCACGCCCGCCCGCCTCAAGCAGGTCGAGGCTGCCGAGGCCTACCTGCGAGCGGAGGGGGTAACCGGGGACCTGCGCGTGCGCCACACGGGCACCGCGGCGCGCATCGAAGTCGATCCTTCCTTCATTGATCTGGTCGAGTCCCGCCTGGGCGCGGTGCGGGGGCGCCTGGCCGAGCTTGGGTTCACGGCGGTGGAGGTCGACCCCCGTGGGTATCGCCGGGGTAGTCTCCTGCTCGACCGCGTCGCGCGGTGAGGCTGTTTGTCGCCGTGAACTTTCCAGCCGCCCTGCGCGACCGGCTGTGGGCCGCCGCTGCACCATTGTGCGCCCTCGCTGTGCCGGTGCGCTGGGTCCCGGCACCCGCCCTGCACCTGACCCTGAAATTCCTGGGGGAAACACCCGAGGGACGGTTGGAGGAGCTGGGCCGGGCGCTCGATGAGGCCGTGGCCGGCGTCCGCTCGCTGCCGGTGACCGTCGCGGGCTTCGGCGCCTTCCCCAATGCCGCCCACCCGTCCGTCGTCTGGGCCGGTGTGGTGACTGAGCCCGCGCTCGAGCTCCTGCAGCACGGCGTGGAGAAGGTGTTCGGCCCCCTGGGGTTCCCCCCTGAGGGGCGGCCGTTCCGGCCCCACGTCACGCTGGGCCGGGCCCGCCGGGGCGAGTCCGCCGGGGCCTTTCGGGGGCTGGAATCCGTGCTGGAAGGCCTGGAATGGAGTGAGACGGTCAACGTGCCATCCATCGAGTTGATGGTCAGCATCACCGGCCGAACCAAGAAAAATGACACGGGGTACGAGGAGTTGAGGCATGGACGGCTGTCTTAAGGCCATCGGGCGACTCGGTTGTCTGGCCGCGATCGTCATCGTGGCCGGCCTCGCATACTGGTTCCGGGACCCGCTGATGCACACCGCTTCGAAGTACCTGGGGCCGCACTCCACGCGGCTGCCCCCGGTGTCGGACACGTCCGTGGGCGCGCCGACCCCGGGCGCGGTGCGGGCCGCCGCGGCCAAGCTCGCGTCGCTGGGGGTTCCGGGCGGCCCCGACTCCGTGGTGCTGACCCCGAACGAGATGGCCTCACTCATCGGTGGGGGGATCGACTGGACCGTGCGGAAGGGATTCGATTCGCTCCGGGTCGAGCTGCTGGATGAGGAGCTGGCCGTCGACGCCCGGCTGGATACCCGGGTGCTGCCGCGTGACGCCCTCGGCCCGGCCGAACGGGTGCTGTCGACGTACGAGCCCCTGCGCATGGCCGGTCCCCTGACCATCGCCAAACCCGGCGTCGCCCGCTGGACCGTGAAGGAGCTCTCCGTGCGCGGGTTCCCGTTTCCGGGACCGGCGGTGGCGCGGCTAGCCAAGCTGGTGGCTGGCGCCGAGGACGGCAGCGTGCCCGTGGTGGTGCCGCCCACCATCCGCCGGGTGGCGATTCACCCCACCGGCGTCGTGTGCTACCGAAGAACCGGCCCGTGAGTCAGCGCGTCCTCGTCGTCGACGACGAGAAGGGCATCCGCGAAGCCCTGACTCAGCTCCTCGAGTTCGAGGACCTGGAGGTGATGAGCTGCGCGTCGGGGGGCGACCTGCTGCTCAAGTATCCCGAGTTCCGCCCGCACCTCGTGTTCCTCGACGTGAAGATGCAGGGGATGGACGGCCTCGAGACGCTGCGCAAGCTGCGGGAGCTCGATCCCCACGCGCAGGTCGTAATGATCTCGGGCCACGGCACCGTCCAGACCGCCGTCGAAGCCACCCAGCTCGGCGCCTATGACTTCCTGGAAAAACCGCTCGACACCGATCGGGTGCTGCTCACGCTGCGGAATGCGCTGCAGCATGGCGCGCTGGCCGACGAGAACGTGCGGCTCAAGGCCGAGGTGCAGTCGCGGCATCAGATTGTGGGGTCGAGCCGGGCGGTCAAGCTGGTGGTCGACACGATCGAGAAGGTCGCGCCCACGCCCGCCCGGGTACTCATCACCGGGGAGAACGGAACGGGGAAGGAGCTGGTGGCCCGGGCCATCCACACGCTCTCGTCGCGCGCGGCGGGGCCCTTCGTCGAGGTCAATTGCGCCGCGATCCCCACCGAGCTCATCGAGAGTGAGCTGTTCGGTCACGTGAAGGGCTCGTTCACGGGCGCCGTGGGGGACCGGGCCGGCAAGTTCGAGCTGGCCGACGGCGGGACGCTCTTCCTCGACGAAATCGGCGACATGAGTCTCTCGGCGCAGGCCAAGGTGCTTCGCGCCCTGCAGGAGGGCGTCATCTCCCGGGTGGGATCCGGAAAGACGCTCGCGGTGGACGTGCGGGTGATCGCGGCGACGAACAAGCGGCTGGACCTCGAGATCGCCGCCGGGCGCTTCCGGGAGGACCTGCTGTACCGGCTGAATGTCGTGCCCATCGAAGTGCCGCCCCTGCGCGCGCGCCGCGGCGACATTCCGCAGCTGGTCCGCCACTTCGTCGAGGAGCTGGGACGGGCCACGGGCCTGCCCGCCCGCGGCTTCGACGACGGCGCGCTCGAGCGGCTGTCGCAGCATGAGTGGCCCGGGAACATCCGCGAGCTCAAGAACGCCGTGGAGCGGCTCCTGATCCTCGCTCCCGCCGCGACGGTCACGGGTGCGGACGTGGAGCGTATCGCCGCCGGCACCGGGGGCGGACCCCAGCACGCGGCCGCGGACGGCAACGCCCTGTTCCAGGCCGCCACCTTCGAGGAATTCAAGCTGGCCGCGGAGCGCGCGTTCCTGGTCGCCAAGCTCCAGGAGCACGACTGGAATGTCTCCGAAACCGCGCGCACATTGGAGATGCCCCGAAGCAACCTCTACAAGAAAATCGAGCGCTACGGACTGGTACGGGAGGGTTGAGTGGGACGGAAGGACGACGTCCGCGACCGCGACTGGGACAAGGAGCTGGCCGAGGTCGACCGGCTCCTCAACAACATACCCGGCCACGTGCCTGCCCCCCCTCCGGTACGCGCACCGGGAGGTGCGCGGCCCGCCGGTGCTCCCGCCGCTGGCCCCCGCAAGCTCTCCACCCGTGAATGGGTTGG
>DATMOQ010000301.1:0-3052 GCA_035568195.1 Gemmatimonadales bacterium | reverse complement strand
AGGATCCGCGGTACCAGGAGGTGGTACGACAGCTCGGGTGGGACCGCCCGCCACGCTTGGGTGAGGTGGGCTCTCGCAGGTGAACGGCGACAGCTCGGCCTGAATAAGCTGTCCGTCTTCCCGCCGCGCGCCCCCGCCCGTAGACTACCGACGATGCGCTTGGCTCGTGTAACCGCCGGAGTGGCGCTGGCTTCGTTCGTCGTGATCGTCCTTGCCTACGTCGCGGCACACGATTACGCATCGAAGACCTGGGTCGCGAACACCGCCTGGACTTGGTGCGCCCTGGTGGCGCTGTGGAGCTGCAGCCGCGCCGCGCGCACCCTCCCGCCCGGGCGGGGCCGGTGGGCGTGGATCGCGATGAGCTTCTGCTGCGCCCTGTGGCTCGCCGCTCAGCTCCGCCTCGACTACTTCATGCTGGTCCGCGGCGTCCACTCGGGAGAACCGGAGGATTTCAACTCCGCCTCCTACCTCGTCGCGTTCGCCGCCTACTTCACGGTGTACCCCGGCTTCCTGTTCGCCCTCAGCAATCTCCTGCGGGACGAGCCCCTCGGAAAGCCGGATCGCCGGGTGCTGCTCGACGGCGCGTTGATCACCCTCACGGTGGCGGTGCTGGGCTACGAGTTCCTTGCGTCGTCACACGCGGCGTGGCTCGCGCTCCCGGTGAACCACGGAATGGTCCAGTGGCTCGCGATCTTCGGCCTGCCGCTGATGGGCATCGGCGTCTTCTGGCTCATCCTCATCAAGATGGTGCGCCGCTCCGCCCTGCCCCTGGTCACCGCCGGCGTCGCCGTCCTCGGCGTCGTGCTGTTCGTCTTCGGGGACGTGTCCTACAGCTGGCTCCTGGTTCGTCACCGGTACGGGATCGGGGACCCCGTGGATCTCCTCTGGGACGCCGGGCTGCTCGTCGTCGCGGTCGCGGCATCGGTCAAGACCGCGGAAACAAGCGACGGGAGATCCACCGTCATCTCCGCCGCCGCCTCGCGGACCCTCGCGGTGGTCGTCAGTCTGGGAGGCGTCATCGCCGGGGCCCTCCTCGCCATCGCGTTTCCCGGCACGTTCCCCGGAAGCGCGCTGTTCGTGCTGGCGGGCGGGATCATTCTCGCCCTGCGGTTGGCGTACACCGTGCATGCGGATCTTCGGTACGCCGGGCGCCTCGAGCAGGAGGCGGAGCGGAGCTACGTCGCCCTCCGCGAAAGCGAGGAGCGGTACAGCGCGGCATTCGAGCAGGCCGCCGTGGGACTGGCGGAGGTCGCCCTCGACGGGCGCATCCGCCGGGTCAATCGGGTCCTGTGTGACAGCCTCGGCTATACCGCCGAGGAGCTTCTCGAGCGCAGCGTGGTCGCGATCACGCACCCCGATGATGTCCCCGAGGCCCGGCGTCTCCTGGCCCGGGGCCCCAGCCTGGTGCAGCCGTATCGTCAGGAGAAGCGCTACCTCCGAAAGAACGGATCAGAGCTCTGGGCCAATCTCACCACGTCCATCGTGCGGGACTCGGAGCGGCGCCCGAAGTTCTTCATCTCGGTCATCGAGGACCTGACCCAGCGGAAACGGCTCGAGCAGCAGCTGCTCCACTCCCAGAAGCTCGAGGCGCTCGGCCAGCTCGCCGGCGGAGTGGCGCACGACTTCAACAACGTGCTGGGCGTGATGCTGGGGTACACGCAGATCGTCGAACGCACGTTCCCCCAAGACGACCCCCGGCGGGCCGACGTCGCCGAGATCCGCAAGGCGGGGCTCCGCGCCGCCGACCTCATCGGGCAGCTCCTGGCCTTCGCCCGGAAGGGCGACACCCAGCCCAAGGTCGTCGATCTGAATCCCCTGGTCGGGGGACTCGATCGCATTCTGCCACGGCTCCTCGGGGAGAACATCGCGCTGCGCATCGACCTCGAGCCCAAGCTGCCCCCGGTGAAGGTCGACCCGACGCAATTCGAGCAGGTGATGCTCAACCTCGCCATCAACGCCCGGGACGCGATGCCGGAGGGGGGAACGCTGTCCATCGAGACCGACGTGGTGTGGCTCGATCAGGACTATACGCACCGGCACCCCGACTCCCAGATCGGGCGCCACGTCATGGTCGCAGTGAGTGACACGGGCGCGGGCATTCCGCGCGACGTGATGGGGCGGATCTTCGAGCCGTTCTTCACTACCAAGGGGCCCGGACGCGGCACCGGATTGGGTCTCGCGATGTGCTACGGAATCGTGAAGCGGGCGGGCGGCAACATCTGGGCCTACAGTGAGCCCGGCGAAGGGACGACGTTCCGGTTGTACCTGCCCACCGTCGGTGGGGAAGCCACCCTCCCTCAGGAAACCATCACGCTCCGGGACCTCCCGCGGGGCCGGGAGGTCGTGCTGGTCGCGGAGGACGATCCGCAGCTGCGCCAGCTGACGGAGCGCATCCTGCGCGAGTGCGGGTACGAGGTGCTGGTCGCGGCCGACGGCGAGGAAGCGCTGGATCTCGCCCGCCGGGCGGGTTCGCCGGTCGATCTGTTGCTCACCGACATGGTGATGCCCGATATGAACGGGCTCCAGCTGGCCGAGCAGCTGCTGCGGGACGCCCCGAACCTCAAGGTGCTGTGTGTCACCGGATATGCGGCGCACCGGACGCTCGGAACGGCGCGGCAGCGGGGATATGCCCTCTTACACAAACCGTTCACGACCGACGATCTGGCGCGCCGGGTGCGGACCCTCCTGGACGGGGAGGTTCCCTCCCTGGTCGGCTGACGCGCGGTCGCGAGGGACAACGTGCGTCGATTGGAGCAGGGAGAGCGCGGTATCTGGCACCCCGTTCATTCGCCGCTGGTCGAGACCTTGTAGTGGTATGGTCCGAGGGTCGCGATGGTGCGACGGAGCCCGCTGCCTTCCTTGCGATTGAGCAGGATGAAGACGGTGAAGGGCCGAGCGATCTGGGAATCGTTCCACACCGCGATGAAACGCTGCTCCAGATGGTAGACGCCAGCAGAATCGGGAAGGATGCCCGTGGTCGTATCGGTCTGCATGGCGCCGCGCAGCATTCCGGGACTCGCCGATTGAAAGACCACCGTGATCTCCCACCGGC
>DATMOQ010000300.1:0-12296 GCA_035568195.1 Gemmatimonadales bacterium | reverse complement strand
TCGATCTCGATGTCCGCCGCCGAGCCCCCCGCGCCCCCCGCCGGCTGATGCAGGAGAAAGCGCGTGTTGGGCAGGCAATACCGGTCTTCCCGGGGCACCGCCACGAAGATCAACGCCGCGATGCTCGCCACCCAGCCCGTCCCCACCATCCGCACCCGGGGCGTCAGGAACCGCACCATGTCGTGAATGGTGTCCCCCGCCTCCACGTGCCCACCCTGCGAGTTGATGTAGCACGTGATGTCTTCGTTCGACTCGGCGGCCAGGGCCAGAAGCTGCGAGATCACGCTCGCCGCCACCTTCTGGTTGATCTCTCCCGAAATCACCACCGTCCGCGCCTTGAACAGCCGCTCGGACACGAGCCCGTGATTCGAACCGAAGTCCCGGCCGGTCTCCTCATTCTTGGCTACCAATCGACCTCCCGCACGAGTTGCTCCACCAGGTCGGCCGCGCTCCGTCCCGCCGCCTCGGCCGCGAAATTGATCACCACCCGGTGCGCCAACACCGACGGCGCCACCGCCTTCAAGTCTTCGAAATCCGCCATGGGCCGGCCATCCAACGCCGCCCGCGCCTTGGCCCCCAACACCAGATACTGCGACGCCCGGGGCCCCGCGCCCCAGGTCACATACTCCTTAATGAACGCCGGCGACTCACTCTCGCCGGGCCGGGTGGACCGCACCAGCCCGACGGCGCGCTTCACGAGCGCTTCACCCACCGGAATCCGCCGCACCAGGTGCTGCATCGCCAGCACGTCGCCGCCCGACAGCGACGGCTTGACCGTGGCGCCCGTGTCCCCGGTGGTGGTGGTGACGATCCGCTCCTCCTCTTCCCGGCTGGGATAGCCCACCCGCAACTCGAACATAAACCGGTCCAGCTGGGCTTCCGGGAGGGGATAGGTCCCCTCCTGCTCGATGGGGTTCTGCGTCGCCAGCACGAAAAAAGGCCCGGGCAGAGAATGCGTCTGGCCCGCCGCCGTCACCTGGTGCTCCTGCATGGCCTGCAGCAGCGCCGCCTGGGTCTTGGGCGGGGTTCGGTTCACCTCGTCCGCCAGCACGATATTGGCGAAGACCGGCCCCGGCACGAAGCGGAACGCCCGCTTGCCGGTGGTCCGGTCCTCGTCGATGATCTCGGTGCCCGTGATGTCCGACGGCATGAGATCCGGGGTGAACTGGATCCGCGAGAACTTGAGATCGAGCGTCTCGGCCACCGTCTGCACCATCAGCGTTTTGGCGAGTCCCGGCACGCCCACCAGCAGGGCATGCCCGCCCGAAAAGATGGCGGTGAGAATGCCGTCCAACACGTCAGTCTGCCCCACGATGCGGCGGCCCACCTGCGCGAGGAGATCCTTGCGCGCGGTAGCGAGGCGTTCCAGGAGCTCGACATCGCCCGTGACCGGGGATTGGGGATTCGGGATTGGGGATTGAGTCGGCATCGGTTTCTCGGGAAGGTTATCAGGTTCTACTCCCAAGCGCCACATAAAGTTGCGTCATTCTTCGTTTGCTTGCGAAATTTTTCACAAGCGGGTAAGTTTTGCGCGCCTGATGACAGATCGCGACGACAAGAAGGGATTAGCCCAGGGCTTTGGCGAGGGCTATTCGTATGTGGCGGCGGGGTTCACCTTCGCTTTCGCAATCCTGCTGTTCGGTGCCGCCGGCTGGCTCCTGGACGGATGGATCCACACCCGGCCCCTCTTCGCCGTCCTGGCCGGCCTCCTCGGCGGCGTCGCCGCCTTCATGAATCTGTATTATCGGGTGCAAAGGGATATCGAGCAGGACCGGGAACGGAAGCGGAAGGACAAAGGCGCCGGGAGCCGGGAGCCGTGAGGTCGTACCTGCGGCTGTTCTCCGTTGGTTTGGGCCTGCTCGCAGTGGTGACGCTGTTCGGCGGTTGGTCGGCGGGGGCAGGGGGGATGGTGGCGATCGGGGCGCAGCTCGTGGCCCTGGCCTTGATCCGCCCGGCGTTCGGCGCTCCGCATCCTGTGTTCGTGCGCCGGTGGCTGGCGGGGATGGGAATTCGCGCCGCCGCCGTGATCGGTCTGGTGGTCTATGCCGCGCTGCACCGGAGCGTGATCGCTCCCCTGCCCGCGGCGCTGGGATGCCTGGGCGTACTCTTGCCACTGCTGTTCACGGAGACTCGCTTCCTGAAATGATGGCGCTCTTGCAGCAGCCCGATATCGGCAAGATGATCTTCGAGCACACGGCCGACAGCCATGTGGTCGAGCTGCCGTTCGGGCTGGGTGAGTGGCATCTGCCCACGGGCTGGACCCTGTTCGGCATCGACGTTTCGCCCACCCGGCACGTGGTGTTCATGGGCCTCGCCGCCCTCCTGGTCTTCATTTCCGTGATGGCGGCCAAGCGGTCGATCGTCAAGCGCCACCGCGAGGGCCGGGCCCCCGGCGGGTTCGGGACGGCCATCGAGGCGATGGTGATCTTCATCCGGGACGACGTGGTGCTGCCCGCGATGGGTCACGGCGGCGAGAAGTATCTGCCGTACATCCTGACGCTTTTCTTCTTCATTCTGGTCTCCAACTTCCTCGGCCTCCTGCCGTGGGGCTCTACCGCCACCGGCAACCTGGCCGTGACCGGCGGCCTGGCTCTGATCTCGTTCGTGGTGATCGAGGTCTCGGGCATGATCGCCCTGGGTCCCAAGGGCTACCTCAAGACCATCGTGATGGTGCCCCCCGGGATGACCGGGTTCGGCGCGGTGGCCATGGCGTTCATCCTCACGCCCATCGAAATCATCGGCAAGCTGGTCAAGCCGTTCGCGCTCTGCCTCCGGCTCTTCGCGAATATGACCGGCGGCCACTTCGTCATCCTGTCGCTCATGGGCCTGATCTTCATCTTTGCGAGCTGGCTGGTGGCGGGGGCGTCGGTGGCCCTGATCCTGTTCATGCTGGCCCTGGAGCTCCTGGTGGCGCTGCTGCAGGCGTACATCTTTTCGCTGCTGACGTCGGTGTTCATTGGAATGATGCTGCACGAGCACTAAGAGCCGTCAGCGGTCAGCCGTCAGCAAAAAACGGCTCGCCACTGCGGTGTCTGCTGATGGCTGATAGTTGATGGCTGATTGCTCTGGTACAACACACTCTATGAGGGGAACATGATCCACACGCTGCTTCTTCAGGTGCAGGACGCCGCGACCCTGGTTGCCGTCGCGAAGAGCACCAACGCCCTTCTGGGCGCGGGCATCGGGCTCGGGCTCGCTGCCATCGGCGCCGGCATCGGCGTCGGCCTGATCGGCTCCCGGGCCACCGAGGCGATCGCGCGGCAGCCCCAGGCGGCCGGTGACATCCGCGGCGCGATGATCCTCACCGCGGCGCTGGTCGAAGGCGTCGCCCTGGTGGCTTGCGTGTTTGCGCTCCTCTTCAAGATTCTGGCCTAGCACCGTGTTGGCGTTGTACCTGCTTCAGGAGGCTGCGGAGAAGGTCGCGACCCCGTTCGACATCAACGGGGGCGTGATCATCTGGACCGTGGGCATCTTCCTGGTCCTTCTGGCCCTCCTGTGGTGGAAGGGCTGGCCCGAGATCCTCAAGATGGTGGAGGAACGGGAGATCCGGATCCAGAAGGCCCTGGACGAGGCCGACAAGGCCCGCGCCGAGGCGCAGAAACTGCTCGAAGACCACAAGAAGCTCCTGGCCCAGTCCCGCGCCGACGCCCAGGAGATTCTCGGCAAAGCGAAATCTGCGGCGCAGAAGGAGCGGGAGGTACTGCTCGAGAAGACGCGCGAGGAGCAGGACCTGATGCTCGCGCGCGCCCGCAACGAAATCACGGCCGAGAAGGAGAAAGCCCTGCAGGCGCTACGGCGTGAGGCCGTCGATCTCTCCATCGCGGCGGCGTCCCGCCTGATCGAGAAGAACCTGACCGGCGATGCCAACCGCAAGCTCGTGGCGGACTACCTGGCCGACATCGAGAAGGGCGCGTGAAGGACACTACGGTCGCGCGGAACTACGCGGAGGCGCTCTTCGCTGCCGCGGGGGCCAAGCGGGCCGCGCCGCGGTTCGGCGACCTGATGGACGCCGTGGCGGGAGCGGTGCAGGCCGACGAGCGGATCGCGGCCGTGCTCGAGTCCCCGCGCGTGGCCAAGGGCGTAAAGACCCAGCTCCTCGGCGACGCGCTGTCCGATGTCGCGCCCCGGGAGTTCGTGAACTTCCTGCAGGCGGTGGTGCGGCGGGGCCGGCAGGGCCTGCTCACCGAAATCGCCGCCGAATACCAGAAACTGCTCGACGTATCCCTGAACCGGGTACACGCCGGCGTCGTTCTGGTGAAGGACGCCGACGGTGACCTCCAGAAGGACGTCGTGAAGCGTCTGGAGAAGGCGTTGGGGAAGGACGTCCGGGCCCACTTCCGCACCGACAAGCAGATCCTGGGCGGCGTGGTGGTGCGCGTGGGCGACCGGGTGTACGACGGCTCGCTCCGGCGCCGGCTGATGGTCTTGAAGCGGAGAATGATGACGGGGGAGTAGACGCTAAGGTGCTAAGCTGCGGCCCCGGGGCATTCTGGCTCCGGGGCCGCTTCCGTTTCGGTCTGAGCGTTCTCGGAGACCAGTTAACACCTTGGGCAGTAATACCTTAGGTGGCTCAGGCGTTTTGCGCGTCTAGACTCGGTGAATCGCGCGCCCCAGTATGAGACAGCGCAGTTCGCTCGCTTCCCTGAGGCTGGATGACTGCTGGCGCCGCGCTCCCAGGACCACCGCTCTCGCCTCGGCTTGTCTCGATAACCGCCCTGGTGCCCGCGGCGGTGGGCCTCGCGGCCGTGGCCGGCTGGCTGACCCACACGCCGACCCTCACGTCCGTCGTCCCCGGCCTGTCTTCGATGAAGATGAACACCGCCCTGGGATTCATCTTCGGCGGGTCGTCTCTCTACCTCTCCCTGCGTCCCGAGCGCTGGGCTGCTCAGCTCTCGCTCCTCTGCGCCCTGGTGATGGGGACCATCGCCCTCCTGACGCTCGTCGAATACGCGCTCGGCTCGAATCTCGGCATCGACCAGCTGCTGATCGGCGATGCGACCGCCGGCGCCCGATTCCCGGGGCGCCCCGGCGTCAACACGGCGGCCGCGCTTCTCCTCATCGCGATGGCGCTCCCACCGCGTAGAACGCTCCATCAGCCTCCCTGGCTGGCCGAGGCGGCAGCGATCGCCGCCTTGCTGATCGCGCTCGTCGCGCTCCTCGGGTACATCTACCACGTCGCCGAATTGACGGGCATCGCGTCGGCTACGCAGATGGCCGTCCACACCGCATTCGGAGCGGTGCTGCTCGCGGTGGGGGTGCTGGCGCGGGACCGTGATGGACCGGCCGTGCGCCTTGCGGTCGGTCCCGGATCCGGGGGGCGCATCGTGCGTCAGTTCCTGCCGATCGGGGTGGTGGTGCTGACGGTGCTCGGGTGGCTGCGCCTTCTGGGGCAGCGCGCCGGTTTCTACGACAACGAGTTCGGCGTGGCGATCGTGGTGCTGGGGAGCATCCTGACGGTCGCCGTCCTCACGTTCTGGAGCGCGGTGCACGTGAATCGAGACGCGGCGGCGCGGATTGGGGCGGAGGGCCAGCTGCGGGCCGTGGTGGAGTCGGCGCCGAGCGGGATGGTGATGATCGACCGGGCCGGCACCATCGTGCTGGTAAACCGCGAAATCGAGCGACAATTCGGGTACAGCCGCGAGGCGCTATTGGGGCAACCCATCGAGCGTCTGGTGCCTTCCCGCCTGCGCGCCGATCATCCGCGCGTCCGCGCCGAGTTCTTCGCGCATCCCCAAACTCGCGTGATGGGGGCCGGCCGGGACCTCTACGGTCAGCGCAAGGATGGGACGGAGATCCCCGTGGAGATCGGCCTCAATCCCATCAGCACCGACCGGGGGCAGTTCGTGCTTGCGTCGGTGGTCGACATCACGGAGCGCAAGCGCGCCGAGGCCCGATTCCGCGCGGCGGTGGAATCATCCCCGAACGGCATGGTGATGATCGAGCGGAGCGGGGCGATCCTGCTGGTGAACCGGGAGATCGAACGTCTGTTCGGCTATAGTCGCGAAGAGCTCCTCGGCCAGCCCATCGAGATCCTCGTGCCGAGTCGTCTGGGCGCCAGCCACCCCGGGCTGCGGACGGATTTTTTCGGGCATCCGCAGACGCGCGCGATGGGCGCGGGGCGGGACCTCCACGGAGTCCGCAAAGACGGCGTGGAAATCCCCGTGGAAATCGGACTCAACCCCATCGAGACCGACGAGGGCGTCTTTGTGCTCGCCTCCGTCGTCGACATCACGCAACGCAAGCGGGCCGAGGCCGAGCTCAAGCGTTCCAACGAGGAGTTGGAGCGCTTCGCCTACGTCGCCTCCCACGATCTGCAGGAGCCGCTGCGGATGGTCGGCAGCTACGTCCAGCTCCTGGCCAAGCGCTATAAGGGGAAGCTCGACCAGGACGCCGACGAATTCATCGGCTTCGCCTTGGATGGCGCCATCCGCATGCAGCGTCTGATCCAGGATTTGCTGGCATTTTCCCGGGTGAGCACCAAGGGCGCCGTCCCGGTCCCCACCGAGGCCACCGCGGTGCTCGACGCGGCCTTGGCGAGCTTGAAGCTCACCATTGAGGAGACCGGAGCGTCGGTCACATACGATCGCCTGCCGCCGGTGCTCGCCGATCCGGGGCAATTGGAGCACGTCTTCCTGAACCTGATTTCCAATGCCCTGAAGTTTCGGGGAGCGGCGGCGCCGGCGATTCACATCGGCGCGTCCCGGGAAGGCAACGGGTGGCGGCTGACGGTGCGGGACAACGGGATCGGGATCGATCCCCAGTACTTCGACCGGATCTTCGTGATTTTTCAGCGGTTGAACGCCCGGACCGATTATCCGGGTACGGGGATTGGGCTGGCCATCGTGAAGAAGATCGTGGAGCGTCACGGCGGACGGATCTGGGTCGACTCGGTGCCCGGCTCCGGCACCACCTTTTCCTTCACGCTCCCCGCTGTTTCGGAGGTTTGAGCGGTGCATACCATTCCGGCTGATCCAGTCGAGATCCTGCTGGTCGAGGACAACCCCGGGGATGTTCGCCTCACCCAGGAAGCGTTGCGGGATGCCAAGGTCCGCAACCGCATCCAGGTCGCGGAGGATGGGGTCCAGGCCCTGGCCCTGCTGCGGCGGGAGGGGAAATACGCCGGGGCGGTGCGCCCCGATCTGATTCTCCTGGATCTGAACCTGCCCAGGAAGGGCGGGCGGGAGGTGCTGGAAGAGATCAAGGGGGACGAGACGTTGAGGCACATCCCGGTGGTGATCCTCACCACCTCGCAGGCCGAGCAGGACATTCTCGAGAGTTACCGGCTCCGGGCCAACGCATATGTGACGAAGCCGGTGGACCTCGAGCAGTTCCTGCGGGTGGTGCGGTCCATCGAGCAGTTCTGGCTCGAGATCGTGAAGCTGTCGCGGCCGTGACCCTCACCGCCGCGGCACCGATCCGGATCCTGCTGGTCGAGGACAACCCCGGGGACGCCCGCCTCATCCTCGAAGTGCTCACCGAGATGGGCGCCGCGGGCTTCACCCTCGAGAAACTCGACCGGCTGGAGCCCGCGCTCGAGCGGATGCGCGGGGCCGCGCTGGACGTCGTGCTGCTGGACCTGGGACTCCCCGACAGCCAGGGCCTCGCCACCTTCGAACGGGCTCGGATGGAGGCTCCCACCCAGCCCATCATCGTCATTTCGGGCCTCGACGACGAGCAAGTGGCCCTCGAAGCGGTCCGGTCCGGCGCGCAGGACTACCTGGTCAAGGGGCGTATCGAGGGACACCTGCTGGGCCGGGTCATCCGGTATGCCATCGAGCGCCAGCGGGCGGAGCAGCGCCTGCGGACGTCGGAAACGATGTATCGCTCCCTCGTGGCCAACTCACCGTTCGGCATCCAGCGTGTGTCGCCGGAGGGGCGCGTGCTGTCCGCCAATCCGGCGTTGGTGGCGATGCTGGGATACGACAATGAGGACGAGGTCCTGAAGCTCGACATGGCGCGGGACGTCTACGCCGTCGCGGCGGAACGGGCCAGCCAGGTCAGTAATCTCATCGCCCAGGGTGAGCTGACCGTCGAGTCGGAGTGGAAGCGCCGGGATGGAACGCGCATCCGGGCCCGGCGGACCGGCCGCGTGGTGCGCAGCCCCGACGGTGACGTCCTGTACTTCGACATCGTGGTCGAAGACGTGACTCAGCAACGGGTCACGGAGCAGCAGTTGGCGCAGGCCCGGAAAATGGAGGCCATCGGCCAGCTGGCGGGCGGCGTCGCGCACGACTTCAACAATCTCCTCACGGTCATCCTGGGCTCATCGGACCTTCTCCTGGAGACGGTGGCGGCCGATTCACCCGATCGGGCGGAGATCGGCGACATTCGGCAAGCCGCGCTTCGCGCGGCGGAGCTCACCCGGCAGCTGCTCGCGTTCAGCCGCCAGCAGGTGCTGCAGCCGCAGGCGCTCGACCTGAACCACGTGGTGGAAGGGATGCAGAAGATGCTGGGCCGGCTTATCGGCGAGGATGTGGAGCTCCGCACCGCGTTGGACGCCTCCCTGGGAACCGTGCGCGCCGACCCGGGCCAGATGGAACAGATCATCCTCAACCTGGCCGTCAACGCGCGGGACGCGATGCCCGACGGCGGCCATCTCACCATCGAAACCGCGAATGCCGATCTCGATGCCACCTATGTGGCGGCGCACAGTCCGGCCCTTCCGGGGCCCTACGTCATGCTGGCCGTGACCGACACCGGCATGGGGATGGACCAAGCCACGCAGTCCCGTGTCTTCGAGCCCTTCTTCACCACGAAGGAGCAGGGCAAGGGGACGGGGCTGGGGCTCGCCACCGTCTACGGGATCGTGAAGCAGAGTGGGGGTTTGATCTGGCTCTACAGCGAGCCGGGTCAGGGGGCCACCTTCAAGATCTATCTGCCCCGGATCACGGCGGCCGCCACGGCCCACACCGTCCCGCCGGACCCGCGCGCGCTCCGAGGCACGGAAACCGTCCTGGTGGTGGAGGACGACAGCACGGTACGGTCGCTCACCCAGCGCGTGCTCGCGGGGCAAGGCTACACGGTGCTGGTCGCTGACAGCGGCGCCGCCGCCCTCGCCCTGGTCCTTGGTCACGCCGGTGCCATCGACCTCTTGATCACGGATGTCGTGATGCCGGGGATGAGCGGGAGGGACCTTGGCAATCGGTTCATCGAAGCACGTCCAACGGCCCGGGTCCTGTTCCTCTCCGGGTACCCCGGTGAAGCGATCGCCCGGCGGGGCATTCTCGAAGCCGGAGTGAATTTCCTCCAGAAGCCGTTCACCGTGGAGGCACTGGGGCGCAAGGTGCGGGAAGTTCTGGAAGCCGAGGGCCGGAAGCCGGCCCGGGAGTGATCCCGGGCCGCTCCCTCTAGCGATACCGCAATCCGACGCTCACGCCCGGCCGCACCAGCATACGCCGTTCGAAGGACGACGAAACCTCGGTCTCCCGGAACAGCGAGGGAGAAAGAGACACTCCCGCCTGAATGTTGCCCAGGAAGCGCCCGGCGACTGGCCACTCGTACATCGCGGTGACGTGGCCACCGACCAGGACCCGTGACTCGAAGTCCGTCAGGGACCAGAGCGTGATGTCGGCGCCGCCTCCCACCCGCAACGCGCCATCCGCGCCGACCCGCAGCACCCGCACCGTCACCTCCGGAGCGCCGGCCACGAAGTGCGCGGCCTTCGTGTCCACGAATGCTCCGCCGTCGATCTCGGCGGCGATCCCCGGCGCTCCATAGCTGATCCCCCAGTCGACGCGGAGGGCCCCCCAGTCGCGCCCCACCGCGAGGGTCACCGTCGTGGGCCGGTACGGATGCACCGCGCCCGGGGTCGAATCGACGGCCGAGACCGCGCCGCCATAATACCGCGCGACGCCGAGGGAGACGCCGACGCCCCATTGCGCCAGCAGGGGAACGGGCGCCAGGGCCAGCGCTCCCGCCAAGGCGATGTGGCGCATCAGTGCATCTCCAGTGCGATCCAGCCGTTCGTGATGTTGTGGTCCCCTTTGAGGAACCAGTTGTAGCCCGGGTAGAACTGGCCGACCACCGCGTCCTGGACCGCATTGCCCACGGGGTCGTCGTTGGAGTTGATCAAGGACGCGAGGGCGGACAGCAGGTTCTCGCCGGTCCGCGCGTACTTGAACATCTTCGTCAGGTAGCTCGTCGTCGTGTCCCGCCCGCCGGACAGCAGCTGGTAGGCGCTGTCGACCGACACCAGGATGGAATGGGTCCGGTCTACGTCCATCCGCAGCTGGCAGGCCTGATCATCGTCCTCCACCATGAACACGCGCACGCTCTGCCCCGGATGCTGGACCTTGTACTGATTGAGCTGGTCCTGGCTGAAGATCAGGACGTTTCCGGTCCAGTCGGTGGCGTTCTGATCGTAGACGTAGGGCCCGCCCGCGTGCTCGCCGGCGCACTGGCAATCGCTGAGCTGGTCGGTGGTGCCCATCTGCCCGAGGATGTGCACCTCAAACTCGGGATCCCCTTTCAACCAACCCTCAAACTGGCCCACGTCCGGGATGTGGGCCCTGGTCATGAAGAGACCGCTGGGCGGCGCCGGTACGCCCCCGATCCCGCCGCCGCCGCTGTTGTCGCACGTTTCCACGCTGCACTTGAGCATCGCCGGCGCGTCGAAGTTGGTCTCGACGGGCACCAGCGCGAGCACCGGGGTCTCCGGGGGGTGGTCCGGGTTCAGGATATGCCGGCGTCCTTGGAGATCGAAGGCCACGGGCGCGTCGTGATCGGCCACCGCCGTGGCGACCAGGATATGTTCGTCCGCGTGCCAGGCCGCCCGGTGACCGGGTACCGGCAGATAGAGCTCGAGGGGCTGAGCCTGCACGGCCTCCGCCAGCACCACGTCCTCCGAGTCGGCCCCGGCCTGTGCCAGCGAGTGGAGTGCGCGCCAGTTCGCCACGGCCAGGAAGCGCTGGAACTGGAGCTTGTGTTCGGGGATGGGCGAGTGCTGGAGCTGGGCCCACACGTACGCCCGGAAGCCCGGATTGGCGAGCGCCAGGGCCACCCGCTGCGCCAGCCACTCGTTCCGCGCCGGCGTCGCGCCGGCACCCGAGGTGTCGATCGTGGCCCCGGCGATGGTGGGGCCGGTTGGTTGGAGCTCTCCGCACCCCAGCGCGATGCCGGCGGCCGCGACTATCGCGAAGGGGATGAAATACCGAATGCGCATACACGCCTCCTGAGACGCTGAGTTGATCCGGAAGAGGTTCCTCCGGGGAAGCGATTATGATGGAAGGAGAGGCGAAGACCGGGACCGAAAGCTCGCGTCCCGGTACCGATTTACGCGGACTCGGTGAGGGCTCCGGGGGTGGCGGGGGGATCGGCGGGGAGGCGCCAGCCGGCGAGGCGGAAGACCCATCGGCCCGCCGCGCCGCTCCACCACCGCACCCTGCGAGCGCCGTGCCGGTCGGTGCGATCCTCGGTATGCCGTCGCGCGGCGAAGGCCAGCACCAGCGCACCTGCCGCGGCCCCGGCGAGAGCGCCCGCCACGCGCCCGGTGGCGGGGAGGATCCCGCTGACCACGCCCGCGGTCCCCACCGCCGCGCCGCCCAGCGCGAGGTAGCACGAGAGACGCAGGAACCGCCCGGTGCGGGGGCCTCGCGCGCCGAACCCGAAGGCCAGCTCCTCCACCCGTCTCGCGTGCTCCACTCTCAAAGCGTGAATCAGGTCTTCCCGTCCGTGCCCGGCGCGCAGCAGCCTGCGGGCGCGAGCGATGGCCGTGGCGAGTCCCCCCCACTGTCGTTCTTGAGTGACGAAGGCGCGTACCGCGAGTGGTGGTGCCGGGCGCGGCTCGGGCGCGGGCGTCAGGACCTCGGCCATCACGGTGCCACCGGAAGGACGCTGGGCGGGGTCCTTCAGCAGGCAGCGATCCACCAGGTCCGCGACGTGCTTGGGCACGTGCGGCGCCACCGTGGCGAGGGGCGGGGGTGGATCGGTCACATGTTGCGACATCACCATGAACGAGTCGGTGGCATCGAAGGGGAGTCGGCCGGAGGCGGCATAGAATCCCACCACGCCGAGCGAGTACAGGTCGCTCCGGGCGTCGAGGGCCAGGCCGCGGGCCTGCTCCGGGCTCATGAACTCCGGGGTGCCGAGCACGGTGCGCGACCCTGAGACGGGACCGGCGCCGAAACGGGCGATGCCGAAGTCGGTGACGAAGGAGCTGCCGGTGGACCGGTCGATGAGGATGTTGTCCGGCTTCACGTCCCGGTGAATGACCCCATGGTCGTGGGCGTGGGCGAGGGCCAGCGACACTTCCCGCACCACGCGGATGGTCGCGTCGGAGGGCAGAGGGCCGCGGGTCC
>DATMOQ010000299.1:0-3224 GCA_035568195.1 Gemmatimonadales bacterium | reverse complement strand
GCGAGAGGTCGAAGTCGGTCCGGTTGTGGATGCCCTCGAACTCCTGCCATCCGAAGGGGAACTCGTACTCGATGTCGTAGGCGTCCTTGGCGTAGTGGGCCAGCTCGCCCTTGCCGTGCTGATGGAAGCGGAGTTTGTCCGCCCGGATGCCCAGCCCCTGCACCCACTTCAAGCGTTCGGCCTTCCAGTACTCGAACCACTTCTGGTCTTCGCCCGGCTTCACGAAGAACTGCATTTCCATCTGCTCGAACTCCCGGGTCCGGAACGTGAAGTTCCCCGGGGTGATTTCGTTGCGGAAGGCCTTGCCGATCTGGGCGATGCCGAACGGCACTTTCTGCCGGGACGACTGCTGGACATTGAGATAGTTGACGTAGATGCCCTGCGCCGTCTCGGGCCGCAGGTAGACCACCGACGCCGACTCCTCCAGGGGTCCCATGAACGTCTTGAACATCAGGTTGAATTGCCGCGGCGCGGTCAGCGTGCCCTTGTTCCCGCACACCGGACACTGCGAGTCGGGGGTACCGGGCGTGCCCTTGATTCGGGGGTCGTCGGCCCGGAAGCGATTCTTGCACTGCCGGCAATCGATCAGCGGATCGGTGAATCCCGCGACGTGCCCGGATGCTTCCCAGACCTTGGGATGCATCAGAATGGCGGCGTCGAGACCCTCCACGTCGTCCCGCTCGTGGACCATCGAGCGCCACCAGCGCTCCTTGATGTTCTTCTTGAGCTCGACCCCGAGCGGACCGTAGTCCCACACGGAGCCGAGACCGCCGTAGATCTCGGAGGACTGAAATACGAAGCCGCGTCGCTTGGCCAGCGACACCAGCTTTTCCATCGTCTTGTCGGTGGGGGACATAGGGGCCGGAAGATAGGAACGCGTCAGGAGGCGGGCAACCCGAGCGCCTCCCGCGCGACCCGGTGCCCCATACCCTCGATGTCAGTTTGAGACAGCGTGCCACCCTCACCGCTGACGACCGTAATGCCCACCTGGGCCGCCGCGCGGCCCGCCACCACGGCAATCCGCCGGCGAGCGGCCTGGGCCCGCCGTACGATCTCCCCGGTGACTTTGCCCGCGAACGACGTGGCATCGAACTCCCCTTCTCCGGTAATGACCAGATCGACGGTGGCCAGGGCGGCGTCGAACCCGATCCGGTCCAGCACCCAGGGAGCCCCGGGCGTGAGGGACGCCCGGGCAAAGGCGGCGAGCCCGGCGCCCAGCCCGCCGGCAGCCCCGCCTCCCGGGAGGGTGTCCATTCCCGGGTGACCGGAGCTGTCAAGACACTCCGCCAGACGGCCCAATCCCGCGGCGAGCTGTTCCACTTCGCTCCGTGAGGCACCCTTCTGGGGCCCGAAGACCGCGGCCGCGCCGTTCGGGCCGGTCAGGGGATTGGTGACATCGGTCAGCGCCACCACCTGCGCACCGAGCCGCCACCCGCCGGAAATCGCGGCGAGATCGCCCAGAGCGCCCCCACCTTCCGGAAGCTCGACACCCGAGGAGTCCGTGAAGCTCCACCCGAGACCCCGACCGGCGCCGGTTCCCCCGTCCACGGTGGCCGAGCCCCCGAGCCCGACCACGACTGTCCGGGCGCCCCGATCGGCCGCCTCCCAGATCAACTCGCCCACGCCCCGCGTGGTGGCGCGCAGCGGAGCCCGCTGGTCGGGCGGGACCAGCGCGAGCCCGCAGGCCGAGCTCGATGCGAAGATGGCAGTGTCGGCATCGAGCCAACCCAGCTCCGCGCTCACCGGGGCGCCGAGGGGACCGGTGACCGAGACCTTTTCGAGCAGCGAGCCTGGGGGGAGAACGGCTTCGAGCAGTCCGTCACCGCCATCCGCGACCGGACACGTGAGAACCTTGGCATCGGGAAGGGCTTTGCGGATGCCGACGGCGAGGGAGTCGGCAATCTGGCGGGGGCCGAATGTCCCCTTAAACGCCGCTGGGGCCACCAGGATGACAGGCATGTCGTAAGTTGCTACAGGATGTAGCGTTGCGCCAGGAATCCACTCATTGAATCGCAATATGCAGCAATTCATTGCGTATTGCGACAACAAACTGGGCGCTGGAGATTTTCACGGCATTGAAGTGACGTGACTTGCGACAGGGCATCCTTCTTGCTTTGGTACTGTGCGCACGTCCCGTTCGCATCGGGTTCTAGGGCGCACGGTGTCGGGCGGGCGAGCACCCCCTGGGGAAACCCAGGGGGTTTTTCACTGCTAGAACTCCCGCTTCTTCATCTCCCGAAAGAAGTCACGGGTCTCGAGATCCTGATCCGTGGTTTCGGGAGGCAACGTCGGATCGTACTGCCGGCGCGGATTCTTTTTCGTCTTCTGCGCGGCCTTGGCCGAGATCTTCTTCACCAGCTTTGCAAACTGCTGTTCGTCGCTCTTCGCCATGCGCTCCTCCTGAGGGTCATCCCACTTCGATGATCTGATCCCGCCGGGTGCCGACACTTACATACCGGATAGGCGCGTGGGCCAGGTCCTGGAGGCGGTCGAGGTAGGCCCGCGCCGCGGGGGGCACGTCCGCCAGCCGCCGCGCCTCGCCGAGGGGCGACTGCCACCCCGGAAGCGTTTCGTAAATCGGCTCTACGCGCTCGATTCGCTCCAGATCCGCGGGCATCGAGTCGAACTCCTCCCCGTCCAGCCGGTAGCCCACGCACACCGGGATCTCCGCGAACGTGTCCAGCACGTCCAGCTTGGTTACGGCTAGACCCGTGAGTCCGTTCACCCGGACGGCGTACCGCACCACCACGGCGTCGAACCACCCGCAGCGGCGGGGCCGTCCCGTCACCGCCCCGTATTCGCCGCCCAGCTCCCGAATCCGTTCCGCCAGAGCCTCCGGGGCCTCCGTGGGCAGCGGGCCGTTGCCGACCCGCGTCGTATAGGCCTTCACCACGCCCAGCACGGCATCGATGGCCGTGGGCCCGATGCCCGCGCCCACCGCCGCGCCGCCGGCCGTGGTATTGGACGACGTCACGTACGGATAGGTCCCATGATCCACGTCCAGCAGGGCTCCCTGAGCACCTTCCAGCAGCACCGACTCTCCCCGCGCGAGGGCGTCCCAGACCACGCGGCCGGCGTCCACGGTAATGGGCAGGAGCCGCGGCGCGAGGCGATCGACCAGGGCGCAATGCTCGGTGGGGTCGGCGCGATCGGCGGCCCCCAGCATCGTGAGCACCTGATTCGCGCCGTGAACCCGCTCTTCAACGAGCTTCTTGGCGCGCGCC
>DATMOQ010000298.1:0-15480 GCA_035568195.1 Gemmatimonadales bacterium | reverse complement strand
GGACCTGTGTCATGATGGTCACGATCCGGACTGCGGCTTCGAGCCCGGCGGCCTGAACGGCATCGATCAATTCCTGAGCCATTGGGTCCCGGCCATCACGCACTCGGAAGCGTTCAAGCACGGTCTCTTGATCATCGTGTTCGACGAATCCGGCAATGACGACTCGGCGTGCTGTGACGAGCAGCCCGGTCCCAACACGAACACACCTGGGGGCGGCGGGCCGGGCGGTGGCCGCACCGGCGCCGTGCTGCTCTCTCCCCACATCGCACCCGGGACCGTGTCCGACGTCCCGTACAACCATTATTCGATGCTGAAAAGCGTGGAGGAGATCTTCCATCTCCCGTTCCTGGGCTACGCCGGCAGGGCGGGGCTCGCGGGCTTCGGCCCGGACGTCTACACCGGGCGCCAGGCGACCCGCTAGATGATCGATCTCCCCGACGACGAGCTCAGCGAAGAGGACTTCCCGGCCGGGGATGGCACCGCCGACGACTCGGCGACGGTCACGTGTCCCTACTGCGGGGAGTCGGTGGAGATCGCCCTCGACGCGGGGGGGCAGGAGGATCAGGAGTACGTGGAGGACTGCGAAGTCTGCTGCCGGCCCTGGACCGTCACGGTCCACTACGGACCGGCCGGCGTGGCGGAGGTCCACGTCGTGAAGCTCGAATGAAGCGGCTGATCGTCGCAGGAGAGCCGGCCTTCGCGCCACTACTGAAACGTGTAGCCCGGCCGGGGCTCGCTGTAATGAACGCCCATACCGCTCACAGCGATGTGCGGGGTCCCGCCCGGATCGAGAATCAGCGAAACATCACCCCCGTCACCCAGGGAATCGATGCGGAATGTCGTCCACTCGGTCAGCGACGTACAGGTCACGGCGCACCGGGACAGGTCGGCATACCCATTGTAATGACTGGCAGTGCCGTAGGACGTTGCGACCCAGGGGCGCCCGGCGGCGTCGAACGCCAGAGCGACATCGGGTCCGGCCAGTGTCGGCAGTTGCCGCATGCTCCACGCATCGGGCAAGAGGCAGTTTGAGTCACAGGTGCCGTACCTGATCAGCCCCGTCGGTACCGTGCTGCCGGGCAGCCGATCATGGAAAGCGACAGCCAACCGGGTTCCGGCCAGGGCCACCGACGGCGTCCGGCCCGTGTAGCCGTGTGCCAGCACCACCGCGTGCCAGCTCGACGCCGAGTCGCATGCGGCGGCGCATTCGAAGTAGCGCAGCGCCTCGGTCGTGTCCGATGACTCGAGGAACACGTGCACCGTAGAGTGGGAGTCCACCAGGATGCTCTGGTTGGTGCCCGCGAATTTCACGCGCCCACCCACGGTGTCGAGCGGAACGGCGTGCCAGGCCGCCCCGCTTTGACACGAAGCCGCGCAGGTCGCGTACCACACGCCGTTGGAGTCGGCGTCGTGGAAGAGGACATGCAGTCCCCCGGATGGATCCGCCGCCAGCGCCCGCGCGTGCGTGCTTGCGTAATTCACGGATCCGAGCAGGCCGGGAAACAGATCGGCCTTCTGCCAGTTGGATAACTGGTCGCATTGCGCCGCGCAGGCCGCAATTTTTACCTGGAAGGTGCCCGTTCCGCCGGGCTGGTCCTCGTACACCGTCACCATCCCGGCACTGGTGATCACCGATGACGCATTCTCCCCGAACCCCTGATAGGGGCCCGAGTCGATAGTAGCGAGGTGCCAGTCCACGATGTTCGCGCAGCTCCCGCTGCACTCCCCGTACTGAAGCCGGCCAAACTCATGCTCGACCACGGAAAGGTGGAGGACGCCGCCGGCGTCCCGGAGCAGGTCGAGTCCGCCCCAAGAGGGATAGTCGGTTGCGGCGTCATCCATAGTTAGACTGGCCCACAGGTCGGGGGCGGTGGTGAGCCCGGTCGGCGTGGGAGTGTCGTGGCAGGCGACGAAGGCCGCCACGGCGGGCACGAGAGCCAGCCATCGGACGGAAAGCCTCATAGTGACCCCCTTCGAGGGAATATGCTCAATCTGCGCACTCACCCCAGCGAAGACCAGGTCCCTCGGGCGCTTCGGAGTGGAACCGTATCCCGTAGCATGGCCTGCGACTCTTCGATCGAGACCTCCCGGAATCGCAGTGACCCACCGACGGCGCGTTGCGCCATGACGGGCAAGTCCGCTGAGATCACCACCGCAATCTTCGGGTAGCCGCCCACCGTGGGTCCGTCCGCCATCAACACGATGGGCAACCCGTCGGGCGGGACCTGCACCGCTCCCACGCAGGCGGCTTCGGACGGAAGGTCCGCGGCTGGCGCCGCGACCGGCACGTCTCCCTCGAGCCGGTATCCCATCCGATCCGACGCCCGGGACACCCGCCACGTTGACTCCAGGAACCGCTCCCACGCCGGGCTAGTGAACAGCTCGCGTTGCGGGCCCGCGACCACCCGCACCACTCCCGATTCGTAGTTCGGCGCTCCCGCCGGCATCCGGGGTCGCCCCTTCGACGGAGCGCCCATGGGGACCGTGTCGCCGGCCTTGAGGCGATGCCCGATGCCGGCGGGCATGTACGTGGATCGACTCCCGAGCACCTCCGGCACATCCAAGCCACCGCTCACCGCCAAATAGAGGAAGCGGCCCTCGGTTGGTCGGACGAGATCGAACTCGCCGCCTGCCGGGAACGCGAGCGTTGTCGAAACCCCCGGGCCACAGACCGCGACCTGCGTATCGCGGCCAAACCGCAGCCGCCCTCCCGTCAGGGCCCATTCGAGGGCGGCCGCATCCGGCGCGTTTCCCACCATCAGATTGGCCGCGGTCAGCGCCCACCGGTCCATCGCCCCCGACAGCGGCATGCCTGCCGATCGGGAGGACGGCCAGCCCAGATCCTGCACCGCGAGGTACGCCGGCGCCTGCACGATCGAGATCACGTGGCCTCGAAGCGCACGCGGTCGCCTACTTGAAAAAGGGCGGGGGGGGTTCGGGTGGGATCGAACAGACTCACGTCGGTACGCCCGATCAGGTGCCACCCGCCGGGAGTCGCGAAGGGATAGACCCCCGTCTGCGCGCCCGCGATAGCCACCGACCCGGCCGGCACCCTTTGCCGCGGCGATCCTCGGCGCGGCAGGGAGAGCGCTGGATCCAGCTCACCGAGGTACGCCCATCCCGGGACGAAGCCGACGAGATACACGTCGTACCAGCGCCCGGTGTGCCGCGCGACCACCTCGGCCACCGAGAGGCCGGTCTCCCGCGCGACGTCCGTAAGGTCGGGGCCGTCGTACACCACGCGAATCCGGTGCTCCCGCCCGGGCGGGAAGTCGGCGTCGGCGGCGTCTCCCTCGATCAGCTCTCCGACCCGCCGTGCAAGCGTTTCGTAGTCGGCGGACTGACAGTCATAGAAGATGGAAAGCGTGGTGTAGGCGGGAACGAGGTCACGGACGGCGGGCAACTGGGCGGACCGCACGCGGTGAGCCGCGGCGCGAACCTGCCGGTGGGTCTCCAGCGAGATGCCTCCCGGCCACGTGATCGTGAGCGCGCCATCTCCCAGCGGAGCGATGCGCGGGCGGGTCACGGCGCAAACGGGGCGAGCCGGATGCCTGCCCGGGTGAAGCGCGCCCGGACTGCCTCCAGAAGCGGGACCGCTTGCGCGCCATCGCCATGCACGCAGAGCGAGTCGGGACGGATGGTCAGTTCGGCCCCCTCCCGCGGCGCCAGGCGGTGCAGGGTCACGAGGCGCAGGGCCCGTTCCACGGCGGCCGGAACATCCTCGATGAGCGCGCCCGGCTCTCCCCGCGGCACCAGCGACCCGTCCGCACGGTACCCGCGATCCACAAACGCCTCGGCGGCGGTCGGCACGCCGGCGCGCGCCGCCTGCGTTTCCATCTGGCTCCCGGGCAGGCACAGAAGGACCAGACGCCCCGCGGCCTTCACCGCGTCCACGACGGCCCGTGCAGCCTCGGCATCTCGGACCGCCCGATTGTAGAGCGCGCCGTGCGGCTTCACATAGCGCAGCCGGGCTCCGGCCTTTCGGCAACACGCGGCCATGGCGGCGATCTGGTCCGAGACCTGTCGTCCGATTTCCGCCGGAGAGAGATCGAGCTCGCGACGGCCGAATCCTTCGCGGTCCGCGTATCCGGGATGCGCGCCGATGGCGACGCCGCACTCCTGGGCCATGGAGACCGTCGCGAACATCACGTCGGCCGTCCCCGCATGGCCTCCGCACGCGATGTTGGCGGACGTGGCGAGCGACAGCAGGCGCGCATCCACCGGCGACACGCCGGGCCCGTCCCACTCGCCCAGGTCGGCGTTGAGATCGACCGTGGTCACGCGTTCTCCGGGATCGGGACGGCGTAGCGCCGCCACACCAGGTAGACGGGGACGCCGAGGAGCACCAGCACATACCCGGCGCCTGAGGTGGCCGGGGTGAGATACGAAAGGTCGGCCACGAGCAGCAGGGCGAGTGTCAGGTAGATCACGGGTGTGAGAGGGTACCCCCAGGCGCGATACGGACGCTCGACCGCCGGAGCGCGGCGCCGCAGCACCATCACCGCGGCGATCATCAGGGCGTAGAACACCAGGTCCGCCGAGACGATGTACTCGAGGAGCTGGGTGTAGACGTTGCCGTATCGGACCCCTTCGCCGGGCACCGCGATGACGGTGCGGGGGAGGGTGAGGAACGCCGCCCACAGTCCCTGCAGGGCGATGGCGATGGCGGGCACGTGACGGGAGTTGACCGCGCCGGCCCGGGAGAAAAAGAGGCCATCCCGCGCCATGGCGTAGTAAACGCGGGCGCCCGATAGAATGAGCCCGTTATTGCACCCGAAGGTCGACACCACGATGGCCGCCGCCATGCCAACGCTCCCCGCGGGGCCGAGGATGGCCTGCAGGGCGGCGACCGCCACCCGATTGTTGGGCGCGTGCTGAATCCCGTCGAGGGGCAGGGTCTCGACGTACGTGAGGTTGGCGAGCAGATACAGTCCCACCACCACTCCGCACCCAATGAGAAGGGAGCGCGGCAGGTTGCGGGCCGGATCCCGCACCTCGCCCCCCGCGAAGGTCACGTTGTTCCACGCCGACTGGGCGAAGAGCGGCCCCACCATGGCACGTCCGAGGAGCATCAGGAGTGCAAGGGTTCCCCCGACGGCGAGTCCGGGCTGAGCGGCGTCGGGCCGCCATCCGTTGGCGGTGGGATGCCACCAGGACGAAGTTGCGGCGGCACTGGCCCGGTGGTTCCCCAGGGCCAGGCCGAGGACGATGAGCCCGGCGAGCGCGGCGACTTTGGCGACGGTCGCTCCGTTCTGCACGCGGGTGCCGAGCTTGAGCCCTCGCGTGTTGAGGGCAGTGAGCAAGAGAATGGACAGCAGGGCGGTGAGCTGCTCGGTGGAGAGGCTGACGGCATACCCCGACGTCCCGAGCGCGATGGGCGGAACGACGTACCGGCTGGCCGACACGGCCGGGACCAGGACGCCCAGGAAGCTCGCGAACGCCACGGCCACGGCGGCGATGGTGCCGCTCTGGATGACGGTGAACAGGGCCCATCCGAACAGAAACCCGACGGCCGGACCGTACGCGTCCCGGAGAAAGACGTACTGGCCGCCGGCCCGCGGGAAGGCCGCGGCGAGCTCCGCGCACGACAGCGCGCCGGTGATGGTGAGGACGCCCGCCAGGCCCCAGGCCACGAGGAGCCAGCCCGGGGCTCCGACGAGGCGCGCCGACTCCGCGGACGTGATGAAAATGCCGGAGCCGATCATCGAGCCGATGACGATCATGGTGGCGTCGAAGAGGCCCAGGGCGCGCTGGAGGGGCGGCATGGCGGCTAAGGTTGACACTTCGCGGCTCCCGGGGCTAGCCTATCTCGCCCGCCGTCGTCGTTCCCAAAAACCATCCGGAGTCCACATGTCCAGGTTGAGCCGAACCGCCGCCGTCCTTCTCCTCGCGGCGCTTTCGAGCCGGTCTCTCGCCGCGCAGGTCCGCTCTCCACTGCCCGAGGTTACCGCGCCTCTCAAGGTCATCGACACGGCGTACATGAACCGGCACGCCAGCGCGTGCACGGACTTTTTCGCTTTCGCGAACGGGGCCTGGATGGCGCACGACACCATTCCGGCGGCGTACTCGTCCTCGGGCGTGGCGCGGGACATGTCGGATCGAAACGAGCTCGCGGTGCGGTCGGTACTCGAGGACGCGATGACGCACCGGCAGAAGGCTGCGTCGGGAAGCACGCCCCGGAAACTCGGCACCTTCTACGCCACGTGCATGGATTCGACGGCCGCCGAGGCGGCGGGCGCCGCCCCGATCGGGCCCTGGCTGGCCGCCGTCGATTCGGTCACCGATGTGAAGCGGGTGCTTCCCGCAATTGCGGCCCTACAAATGAAGGGAGCCAACGTCGGCTTCTTCTATTCCGCTGACGGCGATCCGCACGACGCGGCCCATTACCTGGTGGATCTCAATCAGGGCGGCCTGGGACTCCCGGATCGCGACTACTACACGGATTCGGGATCGGCCGCCGACTCCACCCGCCAGGCCTACGCCGCGCACGTGACGAAGCTGTTCACGTTGACGGGCGCGAGCGCAGCTCAGGCCGGGAGCGACGCCGGGCAGGTGCTGGCGCTCGAGACCGAGATGGCCAAAGCCTCGCTCACGCGCGTGGCTCTGCGGGATCCGGCGGCGACCGACCACTCGACCACAGCGGAGCAGCTGGCGACGCTGACGCCGGGCCTGGACTGGCCCGGGTATTTCCGCACTATCGGGATTGTGGCGCCGGTAAAGCGCCTGAACGTCGGGGAACCCGACTATTTCAAGCGCCTGTCCCGCCTCATCGACTCGGTCCCGGTCTCCACCTGGCGCGCCTATCTCCGCTACCACGCCATCTCCAGCACCGCGAGCTGGCTCAGCACGCCGTTCGTGCAGGAGAACTTCGCCTTCTCGTCGCGCTTCACCGGCGCCAAGGAGCTGCTCCCGCGCTGGAAGCGCTGTCTGCGCGAGACCGATGGCGACTTGGGCGAGGCCCTGGGACAAGCTTACGTCGCGAAGACCTTCTCGCCGGAGGCCCGGCGCCGCGCCAAGACCGTGATCGACGACATCCGTTCGGCGTTCCGGGAGCGGCTGAATCACCTCTCCTGGATGTCCGATTCGACCCGGGCGCAGGCCCTCAAGAAGCTGGCGCTGATGGGCGAGAAGGTGGGGTACCCGGAGAAATGGCGGGACTACGCGAAGTTGGACGTGCAGGAGGGCTCGTTCGCGCTGAACGTGGCCCGCGCCAACGCCTTCGAGTGGAACCGCACTGTCAATCGTCCCGGGCAGCCGGTGGACACCACCGAATGGGGCATTACGGTGCCGACAGTGAACGCGTATTACGACCCGTCGAAGAACGAGATGGTATTTCCGGCCGGCGCCCTCACGCCGCAGACGTTCGACGCGGCGGCCGACGACGCGGCCAATTACGGATCACTGGGCGGGAGCTGGGCGGGACACGAGCTGACCCACGGCTTCGACGACGAAGGCCGGCACTATGATGAGCGGGGGAACCTGCGCGACTGGTGGCTGCCCGCCGACTCGGTGACGTTCAGCCGGGAAGCCGACAAGATCGTGGCGCAATTCTCGGGCTACCTGCAGGTCGACACGGTGCACGGGAACGGGAAGCTCACCGAAGGCGAGAACATCGCCGACCTGGGAGGAGTGCTCACCGGGTACGACGCCCTCGAACGGGCCCTGGTCCGGGACGGGCGCCCGGGACTGATCGACGGGTTCACGCCGGAGCAGCGGTACTTCATCGCCTTTGCCCAGAGCTGGCGGACGCACACGCGGGACGCCACGCTGCGGACCTGGGTGAAGACCAACCCGCACGCGCCCGACTTCTGGCGGGCGAACGGTCCCCTCGCCAACGATCCCGATTTCGCGCGGGCGTTCGGATGCAAGCCGGGGGACGCGATGGTGCGGACGCCGGAGCTGGTGCCGCATATCTGGTAACTGGCCTTTGACTTACGTGGTACCACCCGCTACCCTTGGACCAACGCAGCCCGCCCAATGCGGGTCGCCCCAGCAGACAGTCAAGGCGGGACTTGGCCGATGCGCTAAGTCCCGCCTTCTTTTTTGAGGCTCGCCCATGGCGAAAGAAGTGCCGATCGAGATGGACGGAGTGGTGGCCGACGTGCTTCCCAACAGCACCTTCCGCGTTCATCTCCCCAACGGGCACGACGTGCTGGCCACGTTGGCGGGAAAGATGCGCCGCTTCCGGATCCGGGTGCTCGCCGGCGACCGTGTGACTCTCGACGTCTCCCCCTATGACCTTACGCGCGGTCGCATCACCTTCCGCCACAAGTGAACAACTCCCGGCTCCAGCTCGCGCGCAGCGGGCTTCTGGCCGACGGCGGGGCGCCCCGCTGTCCGACCTGCCGCACCCGTCTGTCCTTCACCACGGATCGCCAGGGTCGGGTGCTCGAGGCCTGCCCGTGCGGATATAAGGAATACGTGCAGACCCGGCGGAGCATCGAGCCGCCTCCGGTGCCGGCGCCCGTGCCGGCGGTGACGCCGGAGCAGCCGCACTAGAGCGTCAGCTGTGAGACATCCACCGAGGGCTTGGGGAACTTCATCCTCAAGCCCTCGAGTGTTTCCACCAGGATCCGGCACACGGCCAGATTGCGGAACCACTTCTTGTCCGCCGGGATGACGTACCACGGCGCGGGCCCGGTGCTGCAATGCGACAGGGCATCTTCGTAGGCCTTGATGTAGTCCCCCCAGCGGTCGCGCTCCGCGAAATCGGCGCTCGAGAGCTTCCACTGCTTGTCGGCGTCCTTGATCCGGTCTTCAAAACGCTGCTTCTGCTCCCGCTTCGAGATGTGCAGAAAGAACTTGACCACGACCACGCCGCTCTCGGCCAGGAGCTGCTCGAAGGCGTTGATCTGGCCGTACCGGGCGGTCCAGACCGCCCGGGGGATGAGCTTGTGGACCCGGGTGATCAGCACGTCCTCGTAGTGTGACCGGTTGAAGATCCCGATGTCCCCCAGACCGGGGACGGCCCGGTGAATCCGCCACAGGAAGTCGTGCGCCGCTTCCTCGGTAGTGGGCACCTTGAACGGCGTGACCCGGCATCCCTGCGGATTGAGCCCGGTCATCACGTGCCGGATGGTGCCGTCCTTCCCCGCGCCATCCATGCCCTGCAGCACCACGAGCAGGGCGTGCTTCCGCTCCGCGTACATCACGTATTGCAGGGCATCGAGCTGCGCGAGGCCGGCGGCCAGCTCCCGCTCCGCCCGGTCGTCCTTCTTCCATCCCTGCGTGTCGTCGGGATCCCAGTCGTCCAGTGAGACCCGCCGCCCGGGGGCGACCCGCAGGCGCTTGGCGAGAGACATCGGCTTGCTCGTGTAAAGGGGGCCTGAACATATTCCCGGCGTCTGAATTCGACAAACCACGGACGAAAGGACTGTGCTCCAATGCGGCGGATCGTGACGGCGGCGTTGCTGGTGGCGGTGGCGGGTGCGGCGTGCGGCAAGAGGGACCAGGGCGGGGCGCCCGCAAGGCCGGCCCCGGACGCGCTGACCAATCCGGCGTCGCCCGCGAACCAGGGACCCGCCCCGGCCACGTACCGCGCCAAATTCCAGACGTCCGCGGGGGATTTCACCATCGAGGTCACGCGCGCCTGGGCACCCATCGGCGCCGACCGCCTCTATCATCTGATCCAGAGCGGCTTCTATGACGACGGCCGCTTCTTCCGGGTCCTCCCGGGCTTCGTGGTCCAGTTCGGATTGAACGGCTCGCCGGCAGTGAACACCGCCTGGCGCCACGCGTCCATTCTGGACGACCCTGTGACCCAGCACAACTCGCCGGGCACGGTGGTGTTCGCCACGGCGGGGCCCAATACCCGCACCACGCAGCTCTTCATCAACTACGGCGATAACGCGCGGCTCGACGACATGGGGTTCGCGCCGGTGGGGCGGGTGGTCGAGGGGATGGATGTGGTGCAGCGCATCAACTCGGAGTACCAGCAGACGCCGGATCAAGACCTGATCGAGCGACAGGGGAACGCCTATCTGAAACAGGCTTTCCCGAGACTCGATTTCATCAAAACGGCGACGATCCAATAGCCCATATTGGTAGTCATGCCCGCCACCCCGGCAGCCACCAGCCCCTGCGAGAAGTGCGGCCGCCCCGTCGCGTTCACGGCCAAACGCTGCATCTATTGCGGCGCGTTCCGGTACAAGTCGGCGCCGGGAACGCCCGAGCGCCAGGCGGAAGAGGCCGTGGCCCGGGAGGACGATAAGAAGCTGAAGCAGCAGACGGCGCTCTATCGGGGGGGGATCGGGATGCCCAAGGGTGAGTCTGCGCCCGATCAGGGCGCCGGACTGCTCAAGGCGCTGGTGATGCTGTTCGTCAATCCGTTCGCGACGTTCAAAATCCTGAGGAAGATCTTCCGGCCGTAACGGCCGCCTCGACGCCGTCCAGCTCCGTCACCAAGGCGTCACCGAAGTAGTAGCGCAACTCCTCCCGGACGCCGCGATACAGGGTGGGTCCCTGGTCCAGGCAGATGAGACTCGAGTCGAGCACCTCCTCCGCCGGCCCCAGCGCCTCGCCTTCCCACGTGAGGGGAAAGAGGCAATCCACGATCGCCTTGACGTCGTGGTAATCGACGCCCGCCGCGAGCGCGAACGCGTGAATCCGGCATCCCCGGGACTCACGGTTCAGGAAGACGCAGGCCCCGTTCACCACCGCGGTGCGGTCGGATCCCCCTCCGGGCATCGAGGCGTCGGGGGTGGCGTCGCCCGAGAACCACGCGCTGCGGGGAATCCCGGTGAAGGATTCGAGGGCCGCCGCGTGCGTGTCGAGGTTCCGCTTCACGCGCCAGTCGAAATCCACTCCGTAGACACAGCAGGCGTCGTGGCAGAAGGTGCACTGGAGGCAGTGCGTGAAGTAGCACCGCGTGAAGATCGCGGGGTCCACCGTGGCGATGGTCGGGGCGCCGTAGCGGCACGGGTAGGCTCGCGACAGGGAGAGGCTGGTCACGCCAGGGAGTCTCTCGTGGTGAGTGGCCGGACGCCAGTAGGCTCGTGGAACCCAAACCCGGGGAAGGGCGTACTGATGTCCATGAAACGCTGGGTCTCCGCTGTCCTGTTCGGCCTCGCGCCGCTGCTCACCGCATCCCGAGCGTCCGGCCAGACCGCCCGCGGCTACCGGTACACCTTCACGTTCTCGGGCGACGGCACCGATTCGGTGTCCGGCACCACGGAAGCCGCCGGAACCCGCTCGCGCATCGACTTGAATGGGCGCTCCGACCCCCAATACATCCTGGTGGACAACGCCGCCCACCGCGTGACCCTGATCTATCCCGAGCGCCGGGAATACTCGGTGGTGTCCGACACGACATTCCAGCGCTTGGTGGGCTCCGTACTGGCGGCGCTTCCCGTGGTCTCCATCACCCTCACCGACGCCCAGGTGTCGTCTCAGGCGCTGGGGGCGGGCGAGACCATCGCGGGGCATCCCACCGACCGGTATCAGGTCGTGCAGGAGTTCACGGTCTCGTTCGGCGCGTTCGGCATTCAGGCGGGGGCGATGCACCAGCGCGTGACCAGCGAATACTGGATCGCCCGGGATCTGGAGCTTCCGGCCAATCCCCTAGTCACCTTGCTGGCCCAGATCACCACGGTGCTGGCGCAGAACGACCGGGACTTTGCGCACAAGTCCGCGGTGGCGCTGCGCCCCGCCACCCGCGGGACGCCGCTCCGGGTGGTGGTGCACTCCGAATCGAAGTCCGGCGACAAGGGCGAGGTCACCTCCAAGACTCAGACCTTGCAGGTGACCTCCATCGCCCCGGCGACGGTGGACGTGTCGCGGTTCGCGCTCCCGGCCGGGTACACGCAGAAGGATCCTCAGTTGACGGGGAAGGTCTTCTAACTCTTCCACTGCCTACCGAATCTCATACCCGGGCCGCGGCGGCTTCACGTACGGGTGCTCGGTCAACTCCTTGAGCACCTCCTGGATCCCGGCGTCGAGCTGGGGGTCCGCACCCTTCGCCATCTTCGACGGATCGTCCGCCACGACGATGTCCGGGTCCACGCCGTGCCCCTCCGCGAACCACTTCCCGTCCGCGTTGTACTGCCGGAAGGTGGGGATGGTGATGCCGCCGTTGTCGATCATCGTCGGCGCGCCGCTGATGCCGATCAGGCCGCCCCACGTCCGCTCACCCACCAGGGGGCCGAGCTTCGATTCCCGGAAGAAGGTGGGGAAGGCGTCGCCGCCGGAGCCGCTCCAGCCGTTGATCAGCATGACCTTGGGCCCGAAGTGGGCATTCGGCGGCCACTGCCAGTCCTGGCCGTCGCGCACCGCGTAGAAACCCAGGGGGATCCGGTTGAGCAGCTCGACGAAGCGGTCGGGAATCTGGCCCCCCGAATTGAAGCGCTCGTCGATGATCAGCGCCTCCTTTCCGTATTGCGCGAGGAACTGCCGGATCAGCTCGGTCTGGCCATCGACGCCGGTGGAGGGAACGTAGATGTAGCCCACGCGCCCGTGGGTCGCCTCATCCACGTGTTTCCGCATCCCCTCGATCCATTCGAGGTTCCGGAGCCGGCCCTCGAATCCGATCGTCTTCACCAGCACCTGCCGTGCGCCGGTGAGCGAGGGCTGCCCGTTCACGGTGAGCTGCACCGTCTGATTGGCGAGCCCGTCGAACGCCGCCCAGGGATCCTGGGTCACGTCCATCGGAACGCCGTTCACGGCGAGGATGTAGTCCCCTTCGTGCACGTTGACGCCCGGCGCATCGAGCGGGGAGCGGACCTCGTCGTCCCAGGGCGCGCCGTTCACGATGTGTTTGATCCGGTAGGCGCCGTTCTCGAGGGACCAGTCGACGCCGAGCAGGCCGACGCCGCGACGGCCGGGCTGCTGGACGTCTCCGGGGCCGTGGTAGGTGTGCGACGACGACAGCTCGCCGATCATCTCCCCGATCACCCAATCCACGTCCCACCGCGTGACCGACGCGTCGATCAGCTTCTGGTAGCTGGCCTTTACCGCGGGCCAGTCGACGCCGTGCATGTGGGGGTCGTAGAAGAAATCCCGCTCCATCCGCCAGGCGTCGTTGAACAGCTGCTGCCACTCGGCCCGGGGATCCACCATCAGCGTCAGTCCAGCCGTGGCCAGGGGCTTTTCGAACTTCTGGCTCGCGGCCACGTCCACGATGGCGAACTTGCCGTCACTCGCCACCAGAAGCTTCTTGCCGTCGGAGCTGAGCGCCACGCCATCCACGTCGTCGAGGATGGTCTGTTCCTTCCGGTCTTTGAGATCCCAGAAGACGAGCGGCGTCTTCTTGTCGTCGGCCGCGGCGCCATTCCGGGTCTGGCGCCGGTAGATCACCTTGCCCGAGACGGCCATGAGGTCGGCGTAGTTGCCGGCCGCGGCGGGCAGCAGGACCACCCGGTCCTCGAATCCCGCGAGATCGATGGTGACGGCCGCCTTGGCGGTATCGCTCTTCGCGGAGTCGGGCTTGGCCTTGGGCGCAGCGCCCTCTTCGTCGTCGCGCGGCGCGAGGGGGGACGTCACGTCGAGCCGCAGCGGGACCGCCGCGATGTTGGCGGCATTGGCGTAGATCCAGGTGTTGTCCACCGCGCTGTAGTTGGGCGCGAAGTGCCGGTCGGTGAGGAAGTACAGATACTTGCCGTCCGGATCGAACACCGGGTTGTAGTCGTTGTAGTAGCCGCTGGTCACCTGGGTCCGGGTGCCGGTCCGCGTGTCGAACAGGAAGACCGCATTGTGCTGCGTGGCGGGCAGGTCGCGCTGGTAGGTCAGCCACCGGCTGTCGGACGACCAGTGCGGCTCGAAGCCTTCAAGCTGACCCTCGAAATAATAGAGCGACTTGTCGACGGTGGTGGTCTTCTTCGCGTCCCGGTCGAAGATCGAGATGGCCATCGTCTGATCGATGAACGCCAGCTTCTTGCCGTCGGGGGACCACGCCAGGTGATAGCGGAACCCCGGCCCGTAGTGCGTCAGCTGCTCTTCCGCGCCGGAGCCGTCGGCCGGCCGGATGGTCAGCTCGTACTCGCCGGACCGGTCGCTCCAGTACGCCAGCCACTTGCCGTCGGGGGACCAGGCGGGGAAACGCTCCATCGCGCCCGGCGTCCGCGTCAAGTTCAACGCCGGGCCGTTCTCGGCGGGCACCGTGAACAGATCGCCGCGGGCCTGGAAGACCGCGCGCTTGCCCGTGGGGGAGATGCCGGCCTCCTGGATCATCCGTCCCACCGAGTCCAGGCGGGGTTTCATCATCGCGAGATCCGTCACGACCTGGATCTGCACTTCGTGGGACTGTTCAGTGGCGAGGTCGAGCAGGTACAGGCGTCCGCCCTTTTCGAACACGACGTCGGAGGCGCCACCCGAGGGGAAGTGGATGTCGTAGTCGGTGTAGTGCGTCACCTCACGGGTGGTGGCCTTGTCCAGATCGTAGGCCCAGATGTTCCCGCGCTCCGACTTGTCCCGGTCGGACAGGAAGTAGAGCGTCTTGCCGTGCCACATCGGCTGGCCGTCATTCGAATCACCGGTGGACAGGTTCCGCCACTCGCCGGTCTTCAGACTGTAGAGCCAGAGGTGCGAGGCCCAGCCGCCGCGGTAGCGCTTCCAGTTCCGGAAGTCCTGGGTCTGGGGCATGTACGCGAGCCACTGGCCGTCCGGGGAAATGGCGCCGAACTCGCCGTAGGGCACCGGCAGCTTTTCGGGGAGGCCGCCGTTCCGGGAGACGCGGTAGAGCTGGGAGAACCGGCCGGAGCCGCTCGCCATCCCCGAGGCGAAGAGGATGGACTGGCCGTCGGGATACCAGCCGAGCATCCGGTCGGGGGCGGGGTTATGAGTGAGGCGGCGGGGCACGCCGCCGGTCACCGGCATCACGTAGATGTCCTGATTCCCGTCGTAGTCGCCGGTGAACGCGATTTCCTTGCCGTCGGGGGAGAAGCGGGGGAACGACTCTTCGCCCGCGGGCGACGACAGGCGCGCGGCCAGGCCGCCCGCCTTGGGCGCCAGCCACACGTCACCCGCGTAGACAAAGGCGATCTGCGTGGCGGACACATCCGGCTGGCGCAACATGCGGGCGTCGATCTGCGCGGAGCCGGCGGTGGGGAGGAGAACGGAGCACACGGCAAACGCGGTCCAGCGAGCGAAGCGGGACATCGAGACCTCGGAGAGGGGCTGTCGACGGCGGCAATGACGGCGGGAACCGGGTGAGTCTACCGGCAGCGCCCGGGCTGTCAAGCCGAGCGCTTGCTCCGGTCCGGGAGGCTCCCTTAGCTTTCCGGAGTTCGCCCTGGTGGTGAAACTGGTAGACACGCTGTCTTGAGGGGGCAGTGCCGCAAGGCGTCCCGGTTCGAATCCGGGCCAGGGCATCCGCAGCGCCTTCACACATCCCGGACGGGGTCACCTTAGGTTTCGGTCCCGATGCTCGTCCCCAAGCTCGTCACCACGCTCCGCGGGTACACCCGCGACCAGTTCTCGGCCGACCTGATCGCCGGCGTCATTGTCGGCATCGTGGCGTTGCCCCTCGCCATCGCATTCGCCATCGCG
>DATMOQ010000297.1:0-2383 GCA_035568195.1 Gemmatimonadales bacterium | reverse complement strand
GTGTTGGCCGGGGGATCGTTCAGCTCGATGGTGGCGATGCCGTCCGCCACGCTGTAGAGCACGAGCTCCGCCGACTTCGCTTCCTTGGTAGGTGCCGTCATCGTCGCCATAAAAGCTCTCTAGCCTCCGTGTACCGTGGAGCGCGCCTCGGCAAAGCCGCCGAGGAAAATCCGCGCGATCAGGCCCGCGAGCCGTTCCGGGTCGATTTCACCCGCGGGGTCGTACCAGTTGTAAATCCAGTTCATCATACCGAAGAGCGCATACGCCGCCGCGCTCCGGTCCACCGGCCGTTCGTCGGGAGCCGCGTCGCGGAGCAGGGACTCGAGCAGGTCCACGTAGCGGCGCTTGATCTGGTTCACTTTGCGACGGAGATCTCCCGCCAGCACGTTCGCTTCGTGCGACAGCACCTTCATTTCGGCCATATGGGCCGTGAAGTAGGTAACGTGGTGACGAATGAAGGCCTGCAGGCGGTCTTGAGGATCGGAGAGGCCCTCCAGGCATCTGCGGGCGCCGTCCAGCACGCTGGTGAAACAGCGCTCCTGAATGAGAGCCAGCAGGTCCTCTTTGGAGCGGACGTAGTAGTACATGCCCGCCAGGGACATCCCGCTGGCGGCGGCCAGGTCCCGCATGGAGGTCGAGTGGTAACCGGCCTCCGCGAAGACCGTAGCCGCCTGGGCCACCAAGTGCTCTAACCGCTCGTCGTATGGGCGCATAGGGTTCGAACGATCGTTCGAAAACCAAGCTAGCCGGGGCTTAATATTCCCGCAACTCCTGCGTCCACTTACACAACGCCAATGCCCTCTCCCCAGTCGGCGGCCGCCACCGATGCGGATCTGATCGCCCGCTGGCAGGGGGGAGACGAGAGCGCCGCCACCGAGCTGGTGCTGCGTCATGGGCGGCCACTGGCGCGCTTTCTGGCGGCGAGCGGCGCGCAGCAGGCGGACCTGGACGATCTGGTGCAGGACACATTTCTGAAGGCCTTCCGGTCGGTGTCGGGGTTCCGGGGGCAATGCCAGTTCCGCACGTGGCTCCTGACCATCGGGGGCAACGTGCTGAAGGATGTGGGGCGGCGGGCCGGGCGGGTCAAAGTGGTGCCGCTCGACGAGGGGTTGCCGGCGGGTGGCGGAACCCCCCACGATGACGCGGTGGCCGCCGAAGCGGAGGGAAGACTCGGCGAGGCCCTGATGGACCTGCCCCGGCTGCAGCGGGAAGTGTTCCTGCTGCGGGCCCAGCAGGGAATGGAGTACGAAGAGATCGCGTCCGCGCTGGACACGACTCCGGGTGCCGCCCGCGTGCACTATCATCACGCGGTGAAGCGACTGAAGGAGCGCCTGCAATGAGCGACGAGATTCGGGACAAAGACCTGCAGGACGCGGAGCTCGAGGCCACCGCCCGTCGGCTGGGGACCCGGGCGGCGGATCAGCTCGACCTGTCGCGGACGGCACGGGGCGTCGTGGCCCGGTGGCGGACCGAGCGGGCGCGCCGGCCGGTCTGGCAATCGCCCGCGTTCCTGCGCGTCGCCGCCGCGCTCGTCCTCCTGGTCGCGGGGATCGAGACCTGGGAGCATCGGCACCTGACGCGGACCGACGTCGTGGCGGTGGAGCCGAGTGATGCCGGGCTGGAAGGACTGACGGCCGATCAACTGGAGGCGTTCCTGCCCACCGTGGAGCAGCAGGTGCCCGCCGTTGAGACCACGGCGAGTGACGCCGGGCTCGAAGGTCTCACCTCGGATGAGTTGCGGTCCGTCCTGAACTCGATGGGGAGCTGATGCGCCGATTCGTCGCGGTCCTCATGCTCGCGCTCGCCCCGGCGGCCCTCAGGGCCCAGGCGGGCAGCGACAGCGCCTCGCAGGAGGCCACCCTGCGCCAGCAGATCCGGGCGCGCTGGCACCAGCACATCGTCCAGCAGCTCCAGCTGAACCAGGATCAATCGAGCAAGCTGCAGGCGACCGAGGACAAGTACGACGGGATGCGGCAGCCCATTCAGCGGCGTCAGGTGGAGATCGCCGGGGAGCTGAATCAACAGCTCCAGCCGGGCGTGGCCGCGAACAACGACGTCGTGTCCCGGTTGATGGCGGAGCGAGAGGACAACCGCGCCAAGATCCAGGACCTGGACCGGCAGCAGGATCACGAGATCACCGGGTACCTGACCCCGGTGCAGCGGGTCCGCTACTGGCGTCAGCGCGAGCTGTTCACCCAGAAGATCCGGCAATTCCGCGAGGGACGGCAGCAGGGCAGGCCCTTCAGGCCGCGGCGGCCTCGATAACGGAATCGGTACCTGCAGGTCGGGGGCCTCGGAGCTAAGTTTTCTTCATGATCGAGCTCCGCGTGAACACGCTCACCGCCCTCCCCGCGCTGCAATACATGCTCGCCAATGCGGGGCT
>DATMOQ010000296.1:0-2530 GCA_035568195.1 Gemmatimonadales bacterium | reverse complement strand
CCCGCCACGACGTTGGCGGACCGGATGTAGTCGAGGAGCGACGTCTTGCCGTGGTCCACGTGACCCATGACGGTCACCACCGGCGGCCGATGCTTGAGGGTCTCCGCCGCGTCGGCGGGTTCCTCGGTCCCGGACCCCTGGACGTACTCCTGCTCCTGCTGCGCCTGGAATCCGAACGCCGACGCGATCAGCTCGATCATGTCGAAATCGAGACGCTGATTGATCGTCACCATCTGCCCCAGCTCTTTGAAGGCGAAGGTGACGATCTGCGTCGGCGGAACTTTGAGGATGTTGGCGAGCTCGGAGACGGTGATGAACTCCGTCACGCGCACCAGCGTCTTCTCGCGCTCCCGCTGTTCCTGGCGCGCCTGCTCCTGAATGTCGCGGAACGAGGGTCCTTCCTCGCGGCGATGCGGACCCTTCCGCCCCACCGGTCCCTTGAGGGACGCGAGCGTGCGGGAGATGTTCTGCGCCACCGCTTCCTGATCCACCGACTTCTTGCCCTTCTTCCGCTTCTTGCCGCCCTTATCCCGGCGTCGATCGTCCATCCCGGGAGAGCCGCCCCCCCCACCGCCACCGGAGCCGCCGCCACCGGGGCCGCCCCCGCCGAATCCCGGCATTCCGCTCGCCACGGGGCGCGGCGGCATGGGGGTTCCGGGCGTGTGGCTCGCCACCGGCTTGGGACGGACCGGCGTGGGAATGAAGGGCCGCGCGGACATCGGCGGTGCGGAGGGCGCCGCGGGTGCCTGCGCTTCCGTCACCGTTGACGCGGCAGTTGTCTCGGACCGGCGCTCGACGGGCGGCAGATCCTTGAACAGCGCCGCGGCGCGCTCTTCCAGCGACACCACCGGCTTTTCCTCGATTTGCGCCTTGGCCGCCGCTTCCAGCGCCTCGCGCGCCCGGTGCTCAACCTCGGCCTCGACCTGCGCTACGGCCTGTGCTTCGGCTTCCGCGGCCGCGACTTCCGCCGCGGTCCGGCGCCGGCGCTTGGGACGCGCGTCCACGGGCTCCGGGACGGGTTCCGGCGCCACCTTCACCGCGCGCCGTCGCTTGGTGGGCGCCGCCGGCTCCTTGGCCTTCCGCTTGTCCCGCTCCCAGCGCGCGCGGACGAGCGCCACCTGCTCGTCCTTCAAGGGCGACAGGTGACTCCGCACAAACACGTCCATCTCCTTGAGCATGCCCATCAGCTGCTCGGCGGAGATGCCGAATTCGGCTGCCAACTCGTGGATCCGCGTCGTTCCCACTCTACTCCTCCGAAAGCCCTAGCACGCCCCGCGCCAGCGAGGGATCGCTGACGCCGATTGCCTGCACCGGCGGTCGGCCCAGACCCGCCCCCAACGTTTTCGCGTCGGGTCCCACGATCACGGGCACGTTCGTCGCCCGCGCCAGCCGCTCCACCTTCTCCCGCGTCCGTTCACCGGCATCCGAGGCCAGCACCACACAGCGCACCCCGCCGCGATGCAGCTCGGCCCGGGTCCCCGACACGCCCACCACCACCGTACGCGCCCGCACGCCCAGTCCCAGGAGCCGGACCAGTCGGTCGGTCACGCCGCCGGCGGTTCAGGCGCCGGCGCTTCCGGCGCCGGAGCGGGCGGCGTACCCTCGTCCCCGCCTTCGGGGCCGCTCTCCTCGGTGAGCTCGTTCAGGAAGCCCATCAGCTTGTCCGCCAGGGCCGGCGTCATGCCGGCCAGCGCGGTGACATCGTCCCGCTCGAGATCGAGGATGTCCTGCAGCGTCTTCTTGCCGTTCTGCTCCAGCACGGCGACCAGCTCGGCGGACAGTCCTTTCATCTCGCGCAGCGACACCTTCACCGCCTGCTCCTCGTCGGGCGGCAGCGGAGCGAACAGCGGGCCTTCCCCGCCGCGCTCAAGCCATTCCCGGCTCGAGTACAGGTCGATCTTCCAGCCGGTCAGCTCCGAGGCGAGCCGGACGTTCTGGCCGTTCCGGCCGATGGCGAGGGACAGCTGATCCTCGTCCACAATGGCCTGGATGGTCTTGGCGTCGGGATCGGAGAACACGCGCGCCACACGGGCCGGCGCGAGCGCCAGCTTGGCGAAGCGCTCGGGATCGGGCGACCACGGCACGATGTCGATCCGCTCGCCGCCAAGCTCGTTGACCACGGCCTGTACACGGGAGCCCTTGAGCCCCACGCACGCGCCCACCGGATCGATGGCGTCGTCCCGGCTGGCTACGGCGATCTTGGTTCGAGAACCCGATTCACGCGCGGTGGCGCGGATCTCGACGATCTGTTGCTGGATCTCGGGCACCTCGAGCTTGAACAGGGCCTTCACGAAGGCCGGATCGGCCCGGGACAGGATGAGGCGCGGGCCCTTGGGCGTCTCCTCGATCCGCTTCAGCACGGCCCGGATCGTGTCGCCCTGATGGAAGTGCTCGCGATGATTCTGCTCGCGGTAGGGGATGATCGCCTCGGCCTCGCGGAACTTGGCCAGCATCACCACCAGCTTGCCCCGCTCGATCTGCTGGACCTCGCCGGACAGGAGGTCGCCCACCTTGTCGGCGAACTCCTCCC
>DATMOQ010000295.1:0-5259 GCA_035568195.1 Gemmatimonadales bacterium | reverse complement strand
GACGCGCAGTCAAGTGACTTCGACCACGCCCACTTTCTCCAAATGACTGATGTGCTCTTAGGGGCCATTCTTAACGCCCGTACCCAGGGGACAAGGCTGTGGCATACAACGCCCACCCTTGGGGCGACAGTCACTTCGAAGAAGGAGATCATTGCCTATCCCGTTCGAGAGATGCTTGGGAAACAGGCGAGGGGCAGTGGATTTCGCGCGAGTGGTCACTACAGAGCGTTCACGCTGAGTGAGTTAGCCTTTGATCAAGGCTCGATTGTGTTTCGAGGTTTCCCCGTGGGAGCGGATTCAAGATCCAGTGACCTTCCCGAGCTTGGAGACCTTGGATAGGGCGATGTATTCGAGTTAATGGCCTTCTTAGGGGATTGACCCGAGAAAGGAGTTGGCATGGAGTTCACATCGATTCGTAGGGACGATCCGGCTGGGAGCGATCTCCCGGAACGGGCCGGCGAGGCCGCGCGGAGACTCCACTTGGTCGGGCGCGTCTTCCTCGTGTTCAGTGTGATCGCGGTCGTGATCGCGGTCTTAAGCCTCGGGGTCGTGGGAATCGCGTTGCTGTCGAAGAACGGGCGGGATGCCATGGCTGCGGCCCCGGCCTTGGGTGTTTTCATTTGGAGCATGACGGCGTGGCTCTCGCTGGCGACGACTAGCTATGCGCTGCGTGGGCTCGCCATGGTCATCGAGCTCTTGGCTGCGAAAGTCTAGGTGACGGCAATGCCCAAGGCCTTTCCATTCGCTCGCGCGGTAGCCCTTGTAGTCGCCATGCTCTCGATTCCGCAGGCCCCAGTCTTGGCACAATACTCCTGTACCGGCCCGAGAGTCACGCCAAGACAGATTCGGGCATTGGTCAGCGCGGTCACCGATGAGATATACGCCCTTGACCGCAATCCTCATTACATGGATCTCCCAGCGGGGGGAGATAGCGTGTTGCTTTACGTGAATCCCAGGTGGTGCGGGAGGATGGTGTACACCATCTACAAGCTGCTGCCGGTCGGGGAAGTGCTTCGGGCCGCTTGGTACGTTGGACGTAGTGACTCGCTAATGAGACTGGCGATTCCTTCGGCGCCCGACTTCTCCCCCACGCAAGAGTCAGCGCTCCTGACGCTGTACCTAACAGACCGCCAGTTGGCGTTGATGAAGGCTTCATGGAAGCATGTATGGTTCAGCGTGGAGATCGAGGCCGACTCCCTCGCCGTTGACTCGGCGAAACGTAGGCAAGCTCTCCGGGACTCCCTGTAGTTACTGATCCGGACACGACCCCTATTGCTCCATCCATAGTTCGTCCATAGTGCGAGGCCAAAACGGGCCCCAAACGGCCATTCAGAACATTTCGTTCACAGCGTTAAAGACTTGTTAGACCAAACAGTTAACGACTAGGCTCGACAGGGCCCGACAATTCGGGTCGAGCTGATAAGCGTGAGGTCGGTAGTTCACGCGGAGCGCAGCGAGGCCGCGAACGCGGCCGAAGCTGAACTCTACCCAGGCCCATCCGTCGAAAGTGGGAGCCCTGCTTGGCGTTAGGTCGTCAAGCAGGGCTTTCCTATTATTGTCCGGCGGAACTCGCTGCCCGCGCTGGCGCCAGCGCCGGCGCCGGAGACCCGTCGGACCACGCTGGGACGACGACAAAGTACACGGTGGTTCCTGCGCTGCCGCTGGTACTGCTGGAAGCAATAGGGGAACCGTCGAGGTCGGCGCCCCAATTCGGCGCCTGTGCCGTCGGATAATAGAACATCAGATGGGGACGCCAGGGGCCGGGGCTCGCGCCCACTCCCCAGCTCCGGTTGGACATCATGTAGCCCATCGCGCCCGGTGCCCCGCCTTTCTTCAGCGTGCCGTCGGCCCACGCGGCCTGTTCCCGCGCACCGATCTCGGCCTCGGAGGCGCCGGCCAGCGCCCATGCCGTTTTCATCAGGTACACGGGGATGATCGTCTGTGCGCCCTGCGCGTTGTAGCACTGCGCGACGCGAAACATCGGATTCCAATAGGTGGCGCTCGGGCGGGTCGCGGCGAGGTCCCATGACCGCGTCACGAGACAGACGAACCCGTTGGTGCCGGGCACGGCGGTCTCGTACCCGTGCGCGGTCAGCACCAGGATCTTCGCGTCGTGTGCAACGGCCGACGGGGCCGCGGTACGGGCGAACGCGATCTCCGAATCGCGCGGCATCAGGTACTGGGCCGTTGGTGCCATGTGCGTTATCGGCGCTGCGCTCGCGTCAGTCTGCGCCCGCCCCGCGATGGGGAAGGCAACGCAAGCGGCGACACTGATACACAGGGTCCTGGCGAACATTTCTGCACCTCCGTATGGAAAGTCTAGGCCGCGATTCGTGAACGCCACTTCACGGTTCGAAACGCTTCACCTCGACGCGTCCTCCCCACTGGTGGAACGGACAGGACGCCGCAATCCGCGCCGCCGCGGCATCGTCCGCCGCCCGGATCATGAACAGCCCGCCGAGCGGCCCCGGCCCAATCAGACGCCCGGCGCTTTCGAATTCTCCAAACGTCCTGAGACTGTCCGCCCACCGCGAAAGCACCGCGACACGCTCCGATCCGTGCCCGGCGGGCGCCGGGCGGTACACCGAGTCCTCATAGAGCAGCACCGCGTACGTGTTGCCTCGCGTCAGCGAATGGGTCGGACGCAACGTCCTCAGGCCAAACGCCAGTACGATCACGGCGGCGGCCGCCGCCACCCACACCCGCCACGCCAGGCGGCGCCGCACCAGCCCCGCCGCGACGAGCGCCGACACCACGCGCTCTTCCAGCGCCAAGTCCGGCTGTGCTTCACGGGGAAGATCGGTCATGGGAGCGAGCTCCGGAGCAGGCACCGCGCGCGACTGAGCTGGCTTTTCGACGTGCCCTCGACGACGCCGAGTAGCTCGGCGATCTCTCGATGGGTGTACCCGTGGACATCATGAAGGACATAGACGTCGCGGGCCCCCTCGGGGAGCGCTGCGATCGCGCGTTCGAGATCGATCGCGTCCTCGGGGCCCGTGGTGTCCGCGAGCGGCTCGGCGTCGGGCGCGTCGACGATACGCCAGTCGACGCGCAGGCGTCCGCGGCGGACATTGACCAGCACGCCGCACAACCACGAGCGCAGCGCCGACTGGGCGCGGAACGTTCGCAAGGCCGTCAGCGCGCGAACCCAGCTCTCCTGCACGAGGTCCTCCGCTTCCCCTTGATCACCGCCCGTGAGGCGCAAGGCCAGCGCGTACAGCGCCGGCGTGTGCGCGCGGTACAGCGCGCGAAACGCATCCTCGCCACGCCCGCGCAGGAACCGCTCGACGAGCGCGAGGTCGTCCGTCACTGGGCTGGCTGTGCTGGTTGCGTCCAATCGCGCACCACGATCACGAGCCGCGACATCGGCGCGCCGTCCTCGTCGAGCAGCGGGATGTCCATGCTGTTCGAGTCGACGAGGCCCATCGCGGTGGCGCGCATGTGTGGGTAGAACACCATCACGTGCGGCAGGAAGCGGGTGGGGTGCTCACCGCTGGTGTCGGTGATCACCTGCGCCCAGGAAGTCATGTAGGTCAGTGCGGGACGCCGTGGTAGCCGGAACTGGCCTGAGGTCAATCCGCGGTCGACCTCGGACTTGATCTCGGCCAGGGACTTGCCGGCGAGGCGCTGCTCGGTTTGGAAGCGAGAGATGGCCAAAACCGTCGCTTCGGCCTCCGCATCGCCGCATATCGGCACGAAGGAATTGGGCCGGTCCCGGCTGATTTCGCAGGCCATGCCCGACGTGCCCTCCACCGCGACGACATAGTGGCCGTTCTCGAGCACCCACACCTTGGCGTCCTTCGACACGTCCGCCGGGGCGGCGCTCCTGGCGTCCTGAATCTCGTCCGCGCGCGAGAGATTCGTCGGAACCGTCGGCGGTGAATCCTGCTGAGCCGCAATCGCGGCCGGCATGAGGAACGCCGCAATGATCCATGCACGCATCGGACACTACTCGGAGTTGAGGTTGCTAATAAGTAGCGGTCGACCGGCAAAGGGTTGGAAGGCGAGGTTCGGCCCGCCCGGCGGCTTGTACACAGGGTTGTACATAGGTAGCTTGACTTCCTATTGATAGGAAGTCACTCTACCTATCATGCCAACCCCCCGCGCCGCCCGGAACGAGCTCCTCGCCGGCACCCTGGACCTCCTCATCCTCCAGACCCTCACCCTCGGCCGGATGCACGGCTACGCCGTCGCCCGGCACATCGAGCGGTCGTCGGAAGACCTGCTCCGGATGGAGCAGGGGTCCCTCTACCCGGCCCTCGAACGGCTCCAGCGCCAGGGCTGGGTCACGTCGACCTGGGCGAAGTCGCCGACCGGCCGCCGCGCGCGCTATTACACCATCACCGGCGCCGGACGCAAACGCCTGGGCCAGAAGATCTCGGCCTTCGACGGGTTGTCACTGGCGATCTCCCGCGTGCTCGGGCGCGTCTGAGCGTGTCGCTCCTCGACGCCCTGCGCCACCGCCTGCGCCCGCTCGTCCGACGCGGCGCGTTCGACCGCGACCTGGACGAAGAGTTCCGCCATCACCGGGAGCTCGAGGCGCAGGAGTTTCCGGGTGGCGGCCCGCGGTTCGGCAGCCAGGTCTACTACAAAGAAGAGACCCGACGGATGACCGCGCTCGGCTGGCTCGACGTGCTGGGCCAGGACCTGCGCTACGCGTGGCGGAACCTGCGCCGGACCCCCGGCTTCACCGCGGTCGCGGTGCTCTCACTCGCGCTGGGCATCGGGGCGAACACCGCCATCTTCAGCCTCATCTATTCGCTCCTGCTCCTACCGCTCCCCGTGTCGCACCCCGAGCAGCTCGCCCTGCTGCGGCACTCGGGACCTGACTTGCCCAACGACCAATTCTCCTACCGCGAGTACCAGTCCCTCCGGCAAACGACGGGATTCACGAGCATCACGGCGCTGGGAGGTGGAGGCGATGTCCCGGTCACGGTCGGCGGGCTCCACACCTCGGTGAGCGTCGATGCGGTGGACGGCGACCTCTTCGCGACCATCGGGCTCCAGCCCGGCTCGGGGCGCTTGATCACGTCCGAGGACGAGCGCAGCCGGGCTCCCGTGGTCGTGATCTCTGACGGGCTGTGGACCGAGTGGTTTAACCGGGCGCCCCATGCCATCGGCAGCACGATCACCTTGGGCCGAGCCGCTTTCACTGTAATCGGCGTGGCCCCCAAGTCGTACCAGGGGCTCGAGTACCCGGGATCCTTCGCTGCGGCCGTGCCCCTCAGCACGCTGACGCTTCTGGGCGGCACCGCGCTG
>DATMOQ010000294.1:0-19095 GCA_035568195.1 Gemmatimonadales bacterium | reverse complement strand
ATCCGTGCTCTGCCTTTCGGGGACGTACAACGAGCTGCTCACCTACGTGATCGCGGCGCAGCTCTTGTTCTACGCCTTCACGGCGCTCAGCATCTTCATGTTGCGGAAGAATCGTCCCGACGCCGAGCGGCCGGTGCGGGCGCCCGGATATCCGTGGATTCCGGCGCTCTATCTCCTCTCGACCCTGGTGCTCTGTATCGACCTGTTGTTCGCGCAGACGAAGTACGCGGGGATCGGCTTGATCATCGTGGCGCTCGGTGTGCCGGTGTATGTCCTGACCCGGGGGAGGAACAGCCGTCAGCCATCAGCCGTCAGCTAACAGCAACCATTCCAGGCACTTGAGGTGTAGCTAGCGGCACCGGATCGGGGCGGGTATCTTCGGTACGTCACCCGAATAAAAACCGAAACCAGCTCCGGTACCGCGCCATGACTCAGGCTCGCCTCCAACCCACCGTCTACCGCCCCACCCCAGTCGCACCTCGCTGCCCCGCGCCCTGCCCCGAGTGCGGCGCCCCCGTGGTCCACCAGTCCGGATGCCAGGCCTGCCCGAGTTGCGGGTGGGGGAGATGCGCATGAAGGGCTGTCGGCTGACGGCTCAACTCGACCTGCTTCCGGTCTCCCCGGCCGTGCCCAGGCCCCTCCCGGTCCTCGACTCGCGGCTGCGGGGCACGCGCTTCGTGTCGCACACGGTGCGCTCGGTGCTCAACTCGCCGGCCCAGACCGGAATGGATTTCTGGTCGCTCAATCCCTACGTCGGATGCGAGTTCGGCTGCACCTACTGCTACGCGCGGTTCGCCCACCGGTACGCAGTCGAGCGCGCGCACGATCAGGGACGGCTCACCGATACGGAGTTTGCGGACTACCGGGGCACAGAAGGCTGGGAGGCGTTCGAGAACCGGATCTTCGTGAAGGACCAGCTGCTCACCACGCTGGAGAAAGATCTCCGGAGGTTCTGCCGGGTCGCGCTCCCGCCCGCCAAATCCCTCCCGGAGACCATCGTGATCGGCACCGCCACCGACCCCTACCAGCCGGCGGAGCGGATCTTCCGGATCACCCGGGGCGTACTCGAGCGTCTGGCGCAGTGCGAGGGACTTTCCGTCGGCATCATCACCAAGAGTCCTCTCGTGGCGCGGGATGCGGACGTCCTGGTGAAGCTCGCGGCGCGCAACGATCTCGAGGTGTACGTCTCGCTCATCACCACGGACGACTACGTGATCCGCGCCCTGGAGGCGCGCTCCCCGGTGCCGCACGCCCGGCTGCGGGGGCTGAAGCACCTGACCGATGCCGGGATCCGGGCCGGGCTCATCATCGCCCCGGTGCTGCCCGGCATCACCGACGACCGCCCGCATCTGGAGGCGCTCTTCGCGGCCGCGCGGGACGCGGGCGCCCGGTTCATTCACGCGAGCCCGCTCCGCCTCTACCCCGGCATTCGCGACCGCTTCCTGCCGGTCCTGGCGGAGCACTATCCCCAGCTGTCGGATCGGTATCGGGCGGCGTACGCGCGCGCCAGCAATGCCCCCCGCGCGTACTCCGAGGCGCTCAACCGCCGGATCCAGCGGCTGCAAAAGGCCTATGGCTTTGGGGTCAACAACGGAATGCGGGACCGGTATCGCTCCCGGTCCCGCATTGCACAGCTTGACTTGAAAGTGCCGGAGGTCAGCCGAGCTTGAGCCGCCGCGCTGCCGCCGAGTCGAGCTCCGAGAGCTCTTTGAGCCACTTCGGAATGGACTGGCGCCGGGACTCGTACGCCCCGGTCAGATAGCGCGTGATCTCGCGGCGCAGGTTGTCTCCGTCGGAGGGCGACAACTCGGACGTCAGGTCGCCCACGAGTCGCACGACGTGCGCCACATTGGGGGCTTTTTCGTCCGGGGTCTGTGCGGCGAGCCAGCGTTCCAGCTTGCTACGCGTGCTCAGCCGGGGCGCGGCGCCGTGCAGGAAGTCCCGCAGGCCGTTGGGCGAAATGGAGATCTCACGGGCGCAGCGACGGAGCGACCGGTCGGTGACCCGATGGGCCACCGCGTCGCGCAGCACCGATTCGGGCAGGATGGGGGGGCGCGCAGATAACTTTTCCATAACAGGAGCGTAACGCGCAAACTGGGCGCGCGGAAGGGCCCCATTTTTCCCGTTTTGCAACGGGACTCCATACGGCAAAACCCTAACGGCCCAAGTACGCTCGTACCAACGGCGTGGGACGCCGCCGAATCAAAGCGGAACGCAGAATTTGCGCTTCTTCGGGGTTCGCATCGACGAGCAGCCGCACCGATCGGCCGTCCGCCTCCTGCACCGCGACGGGAACTCCGTCCCGGAGCAGCACGCGATTGGTGGCGAGGGCCGGGACCGGATCTCCGGGCGTGATCACGCCCACCAGGTTCATGGGATCGGCCCCGCAGACGGAAACCAGCGCGCCCGAAGACTCTTCCTTCCGGGCCGCGCGCAGCAGGCCGATGGCTTCGGGAAGCGCGTACTGCTCCCCGGAGAATCCGCCGACGAACCGGCCGCCGCGGATTTCGCCGCGCGCCTCGAGCCGCCGGAACACGCGCAGGATGTCCCGCCAGGGAGCGAGGAATCCCTCGCGCTCCACCAGCCGACGGAACACCACGCCGTAGCGTCGCAGGAGCTGCCACGCCAGGGCCTCGACCAGGTGCTCGGAAGGCACGAGTGACAGACCCGACACGCGCGACCAGCGCCCCGCGTTCTCCACGCCGAAGGGGGCCACCTTGCCGCGCCGGCGCCCGCCGCCCCCGCCACCGATCGGCCTCCGCCGGTCTGAGGGCACGAGCAGCGCGCGCAGTCCGGAGAAGCTGTCGGCGCTCACCAGGCCCCAGGCCACCAGCTCACCCAGGCCCTTCTCGACTTCGGTTCTGAGTTCGCCCGTCGCGTTCACCAGGTCGCCGAAGAACGACGCGCCGCGAGCGCTCAGCACGTCGAATACCGCGCGCGCCGCGTGCGAGAGCGGGAGCTCCGCCGGATCAGCCGCGCCATTCAGCGCGCGCCATACGTCCCCCCGCTCGCGCCGGAACAGGGACACCGGTGACGTCCTGATGGGGCCCGACTTCCGCGCCCCGTTGGCCGACGTCGGCGGCGACAGGCGTCCCCAGGCGATCTCGCCGGACAGGCAGAGCCCATCGAGCCACAGGGGGTCGTAATCGGCCATCCGGGCGGGAAGGACCTCGGTCTCCCAGGAGGCCGCCGGTAGCTCGTAGCCGTCGAGCAGGTCGAGCACGGCCGAGAGCCCCTCGGGGCCCTGGGCGCGCGTGTCCTCGGTGAGCCGCTGCCAGCGCAGGAGGAAGCGCATGAAGTCTCGGGCGGTGACCGGCTCGATCTCCTGCCGCAGCCGGTCGAGCGTGTAACGGTGCACCCGGGCCAGCAGGCGGCGCTCGCACCACTCGAGCTCGGTCGTACCCGGTGAGAAATGCCCGCGGAGGACGAAGCCTTCGTGCTCCAGGGCGCCGAGCCCGAAGTCGATGTCCGACAGCTCGAGTCCGAACGTCCGGGCCAGCTCGGGGGCAGTGGTGGGTCCGACGATCTCGAGCCGGCCCCGCACGATTTCCCGGATGCCGTCTTCGCGGGTCCAGCTCTTCGCCTGATCGCGACCTGGTACCTGCACCGGAGGACTCACCGAGGCTCCTGGGAAGACCGCCTGGAGCATCGGGACCTTCTCCGTCGCGATCCACAGCGGGACCGGGGCTTGCAAGACCGTCGCTCGTCCCTCGCGAGCCAGCCCCTCCAGCAGCGGACTGAACGGCTCCCGGCTGCCGGCGTCTTTAGTAGTTAGACACCCCGCCACCATGAGCACGTCGTGCATCTCATCGGCGTCGCGCGCCTCGGGCCACGCTTCTTCGCGAACCCGGTCGATGGCCCCCTGATCCAGGGACCCCAAGTCGTCGGCGGTACGGACATCCAGACCGCGGCGGGTGAGGACGGCTTGAGTCCGGCGCTCCTCCAGGGGAGCGTCGTCCAGGAACGCGTACGGCTTGGCGTTCAGGATCTCGTGGGTGAGCGGCGAGGGCTCCGGGGTGTCCCGCGCCACGAGCGTGAACTTCCCCGCCTCGATTCCTTCCAGAATGGCGATCAGCCCGGCGCAGTCCATCGCTTCCGTGAGACAGTCTTCGATGGTCTGCTTCACGAGGGGGTGGTCGGGGATCTCGCGATCTCCCACCAGGTTCTCCGGGCAGGCCAGCTGATCGGGGAACACCGCGGCCGAGAGGTCTTCCGCCTGCATCCGTTGTAGCGGCGTCGGGACTTTCCGGCCGCCCCGGGCCCGCAACACCGCCAGCGCCCGGGTGGCATTCCAGCGCCAGCGGCTCTGGAAGACCGGGGCGTCCAGGAGCGCCTGCACCAGGAGATCGCGGGCAGTCGCGGAATTCAGATAGTGGAAGACGTCTCCCAGGGCGAACGAGTGATGCGGCCCGAGGGAGATGATGATCGCGTCGTCGGTGGCTGCGGCCTGCAACTCGAAGTTGAACGAGCGGCAGAAGCGCTTCCGCAGCGCCAGCCCCCACGCCTTGTTGATGCGGGCGCCGAAGGGCGCGTGGAGCACCAACTGCATCCCGCCCGCTTCGTCGAAAAAGCGCTCGAGAATCAGCGTGTCCTGGGTGGGCAGAGAACCCAGCACCTTCTTGCTCGCGGCCAGATACTCCACCAGCTGCCGGGCCGCGGGCTCCGAGAGTCCGGTCTCCGCCATGGTCCACTGGATGGCGGCGGCGATGTCGTCCAGGTGCCCCTCGAGATCCACCCGGAACCGGGACACCTCTTCGGACAGCTCGATGGTCCGCGCCGGTGCTTCCCCCAGCCAGAAGGGAATGGTCGGAGGCTGTCCCCGGGCGTCGGCCACCCGCACCTGGCCCGACTCGACCCGCAGGATCAGGTACGACGCGTTGCCGAGCTGGAAGACGTCACCCGCCGAGCTTTCGATGGCGAAGTCTTCGTTCAGGGTGCCGACGAACATCTCGGTCGGCTCGAGGATCACCCGATAGTCGCCGATGTCGGGAATGGCCCCCCCCGACGTGATGGCGGCCAGGCGCGCGCCCCGGCGGCCACGGAGGCGGGCGTGCACGCCGTCCCGGTGCAGATGGGCGCCCCGCCGGCCGCGCCGGGTGGTGTACCCGTCCGCGAGGGTGAGCACCACGGAGTCGTACTCTTCCCGCGTGAGATTCCGGAAGGGATACGCCTGCCGGAAGCGCTCAAAGAGGTCTCCCTCATCCCACTCCTCGCACGCCACGGCGGCCACGATCTGCTGCGCCAGGATGTCGAGCGGCTTTTCCGGAATGATCAGGCGATCGAGATGTCCCGCCCGCACCCCGCGCAGGAGCGCCGCGCACTCGGCCAGATCGTCCCGCGAGAGCGGGAAGAGCCGGCCCTTGGGAATGGCCTTCAGATGATGGCCCGAGCGGCCCACCCGCTGCAGGAGCGTCGCGATCGACCGCGTGGACGCGATCTGGCACACCAGGTCCACGGAGCCGATGTCGATGCCCAGCTCGAGCGACGCGGTGGCAACCAGCGCCTTGAGCTCCCCGGCCTTGAGCCGCCGCTCGGCGTCCATCCGGGTTTCCTTGGACAGGCTGCCGTGATGCGAGGTCACCGCGTCTTCGCCCAGCCGCTCGGACAGGTGCATGGCCAGCCGCTCGGCCATCCGCCGGGTGTTCACGAAGATCAGCGTGGTCCGGTGTTCCTGGACCAGCTGCGCCAGCCGCTCGTGGAGCTCTCCCCACACCTCGCCCGACATCACGGCTTCGAGGGGCGACGACGTCAGCTCCACGGCGAGGTCGATCTCGCGCGCGTGTCCCGCGTCGATCACGTCCGGGAGGGCACGGCCATTGCCGACCAGGAACCGCGCGATCTCCTCGATGGGCTTCTGCGTCGCCGACAGCCCGATGCGCTGGAGCGGGCGTCCCGTGAGCGCGGCCAGCCGCTCGAGGGACAGCGCCAGGTGGCTGCCCCGTTTGTCGCGGGCCAGGGCGTGGATTTCGTCCACGATGACGGTCCGCACCGACCGGAGCATCCCCCGCGCCCGCTCCGCCGTGAGCAGCAGGTAGAGGGACTCGGGCGTGGTGACCAGGATGTGCGGCGGCACCTTGAGCATGGCCTGGCGCTCGGACTGGGGTGTATCCCCGGTCCGGACCAGGGTGCGGAGCGTGACGTCGGGAAGCCCCATCTCGAGGGCCGTGCGGCTGATCTCGAGGAGCGGCTCGCTCAGGTTCTTCTGCACGTCGTTCGAGAGGGCTTTGAGAGGCGAGACGTAGACGACCTGGATCTGGTCTTCGAGCCCGCCGTCCACACCCTGCTGCAGAAGGGAGTCGATCGACGAGAGGAACGCGGCGAAGGTTTTTCCGGAGCCCGTCGGTGCAGCGATCAGGACGTCGCGGCCCGCGTGAATCGCGGGCCAGGCGCGGCGCTGCGGCTCGGTGGGCTCGTCGAAGCGGGTCGTGAACCAGCGCTCGACGGCCGGATGGAACCCCTTCACGCGCCCTCCGCCACCACCTCGAGCGAAAGGCCGCGAGTGGCGGCGATGCGTTCGATGGTCTCGCCGATCTTGTTGTTGGGGGTCGAAGCACCGGCGGTGACGCCCACCACCAGCCGTCCCGTTGGCAGCCAGCCCGCCCGGGTCTCTTCACTCTTCGCGCCCACGGGCCGGAAACGGATCGACCCCCCTTCGGGGTCGATGCCCGCGGCATCTTCGATGTGATAGGTGGGCACCCGCTCGTGGCAGATGGCCGCGAGGTGCGTGGTGTTGCTCGAGTTGTAGCCGCCGATGACGACCATCAGATCGAGCGGATCGGCGATCAGCTTCAGCACCGCGTCCTGACGCTCCTGCGTGGCGGAGCAGATGGTGTCGAAGGTGCGGAAGTGCTCCGCCAGCGTCTCTTCCCCGTGGCGGCGCGCCATGCTCTTCCCAACCTCGGCCGCGATCGCGAGCGACTCGCCGGACAACATCGTGGTCTGGTTCGCCACGCCCACCCGGGTCAGGTCGCGATCGGGGTCGAATCCGGGGGAGAGCGCACTCGCGAATTTCTGCATCAGCGTCCCTCGATCTCCGCGGCCTTCGATGTAGTCGCAGACCAGACGGGCTTCGGCCATATCGCGGACCACGACGTAGCGGCCGCCCGGGTACTTGGTCACCTGACTCGAGGTGGCCTTGGTCTCTTCATGGTAGGCCTTGCCGTGGATCAGCGCCGTGAAGCCGTCTTTCGCATAAGACTCCACCCGTTTCCAGACGTTCAGCACCGACCCGCAGGTGGTGTCCACCAGCACGCATCCCAGGTCCCGCAGCCGCTGGAAGTCCTTCACGGTCACGCCGAAGGCGGGCATGAGCACCACGTCGGCGGCGACGATGCGGGAGAAGTCGAACTCGCCGCTCTCGGTGCGATGGAGGAACTCGACACCCATCGACCGGAGCTTCGCGTTGACGTGCGGGTTGTGGATGATTTCCCCGACCAGGAAGACCCGCGCGTCGGGGAACTTGGTGCGGGTCTCGTAGGCGTACTCGACCGCGCGGTCCACGCCGTAGCAGAAGCCGAACTCCCGGGCCAGCCGGAAGGTCAGGTCGCCGACGTCGAGGCGGTAATCCCGGGCACGCACCAAGTCCACGACGCGGCTGTGGTAGTCCGCGACGAGGGTGCCCTCGATGGCCCCTTTGAGCCCGAAACCCTTCCGAAAGTACGTCTGCTCCACGGGCTCAATCTAACCGGGCCCCTACCCCCGTGCGCACGGCGTCCATGATCCGCTGAATCCGCCAGCCATCCTGCAGGGTGGCGGGGGTGCCGGCGGGCGCCCCGCCTCCCAGCACCGGCACGAGATCCCGCATCAGCCGCACGAACGAGCGAGCCCACATGTTGTTAGGCGTCGTCTTCTCCCAGAGATCATCGGGCTGGGTGATGTCTTCCAGCTGACCGCCCGCCTTGCCGATCTGAAGCTGGTGCTCCCCGGTGAGGACCAGGGATCCCTCGCGGCCGGTGATCTGGCACCAGTGCCCGCCGCCGTGGTGCGCCACCGAGGAGAGGGTGAGCGTGGCCACCGCGCCCGATCCCATGCGCATCACCCAGCTGGCATACTCGTCGGCGGTCACGGGGTGCGCCACGCCGGCCTCGTCGTTACGCCGCCGGGTGAACGTTTCGGCCGTGCCGGCGACCGAGACCGCCTCGCTGGCGGTCCAGAACCGGCACAAATCGATGAGATGAGATCCCACGGCGCCCAGGAGACCGCCGCCGCGCCCCGCGTCGTACCACCAATTCCAGGGCGCGTTGATCGCCTGCGGCCGGCCATCCCCGCGCAGGTAAGGCCGCAGCGCCATCTCGATGTGCCGCACTTCGCCGATGGCGCCGCTCTGGATCAGCTCCCGCGTCTTTCGCCGGTTGGGCTCGTAGCGCAGCTCGTGGTCCATCCACGCGACCTGCTTGGGGCGGGCCGCCGACACATCCCAGAGCCGCAGGGCCTCGGGAGCCGACAAGGTCGTGGGCTTCTCGCAGAGCAGGTGCTTTCCCGCTTCGAGGGCGGCGAGCCCGAAGCGCAGATGCGTGTCGGGCGTCGAGGAGATGATCACCAGGTCCGCTTCGGCCGAGCGGGCGAGGTCGGCGCCGTCATCGAAGACGTGGGGGATGCCGAAGTCCCGCGCGACGCTCTCGGCGTTCGCGCGTTTGCCGCTGGCGACGGCCGTCACTGTGACACCGGGCACCAGCTTCAAGCCCGGCAGCTGCACGCGACGGGCGAAGCCCGTGCCGATGATCCCGATTCGTACCGTCATCCCTGCGCTCCACACGCGATGGTGTCGGGCCCAAGTCGAATTGAATCGATGGTGATGTCGATCGCGGTCCGGACGGCGAGTCCCAGATCCGTTCCCGACCCCTGCACGCGGCCCCGGTACCAGCGGCCGGCGGCGCTCAGCGTGAGCGTGCCCGAGTCGGCGGGGAAGCCGTGGGCCACGTCGTGCCAGATGAAGCGCACCGCCACCACCGCGCCACGGGGGGTGGTGCTGTCGGACCGCCCCAGCAGAGGATAGGCGCCTGGGGTCAGCGGTTGCGGCGACCGTACCCAGGCCAGCACGCCGTTGGCCCCATCGATGGCGTCAAAGAGCACGCCGCCCCCGCGGCACGCATGGAGCGTGGCGGCGGCCGTGAACGCGGTCGAGTCTTTAGGGCCCCGGACGATACGCGCCCGGATAGTGTCGGACCGCGGCCCGCCCCGACAGGCTGCGAGCCCGGCCAGGGTGGCGACCCAGAGGGCGCGGTTCAGGGTGCGCGAACGCCCAGGGCCGCGCGGGCGGCGTCGGGCGAGAGGGTGTGGGGAACCAGGGCCTCGAGGAGTGCCGGAGGCAGGGGACGGGGCTTCAGGGTCTTCCGGTCGACGCAGACCAGCACCTGCCATCCCGTGGCGCCGAGGACGCGGGGCTCACCCCACACGACGTCGAAATTGATGGTCATGGAGCGGTTTCCCACCTTCCCGATGTACGCGGCTACGGAGAGCCGGTCGTCGAGACGCGCCGGAACGAAGAACTCCGCGTGAATGGCGCGGCGGGGGAGAAAGATGCCGTGGCGTTCGAAGACTTCCTTGTAGGCGAGGCCGGACGCGCGGAACAGCTCGGTCTCGGCAATCTCGAAAAAACGGACGTAGGCGCCGTAGAAGATGATGCCGGCGAAGTCGACGTCCGACCAGCGGACGTACTCTTGGATGATGAAGGGAGTCGGGGAGTTCAGCATCCCCGGGAAGCTAGGAGCCGCTTCCCGGGGACGAAAGACCGCGCGTCAGGAGGCCGCGCGCGCCCGCCAGAACCCGTCGTTCTTCTGCTTCAGTCCATACTCCCGCAGCCGCCGCCAGAGCGTGGTCCGGCTGATGCCGAGCCGGCGGGCGGTCTCGGCGAGCTTGCCCTGCGTGGCTTCGAGCGTGTCGATGATGGCCTGGCGTTCGCGCTCCGCCAGCGTCCGGCCCCGGTCGGCTTTGGGCGGGATCACCGCCGCGGCGCCGGCCTGCGAGTCAGGCACGCGGAGCGGGAGGATGCGGGCGCCCATCGCGGAAAGACGCGGGAGCAGCTCGTCGCGCCCGGGCGGGTTGCCGTTGGGCCCGCCGTTGCCGATGGAGCGCTGGCCCTCCTGGTTGGCGTACAACACGTGCCCCTCGGTGTCGAACACCACCACGCCTTCGCGAATCGAATCGAGCAGCGCGCGGCCGAGGGGGGTGAGGGACGGGGGCATCGGTGCCAGGGGACGATTGCTTGCCATGGTATGACGACCTTTCGGTAAGCTCGGGGTTCTCTTGCCAGACCCCGCGATCGGCCGAAGGTCACATAACTAAACGCCGGAGGTCCCGCTTAGCGCCGGCGATGGCGACGGTGGGGCCGGCCACCCTTCGGTTTCCCTCGGGGGAGCTGGTCCAGCTGCTGCCTCAGGTCGGCAATGGAGTCGGCCCGCGCAGCCTCCCGTTTGCCCCGGAGCACCGTGAAACGGAGGGGTCGATCGAGCGGGGGCAGATCCCCTTCCCGCAGCCGGCGGGCCTGTCCCTCCTTCAGATGCAGCCGCGCTACACCCTTGCCACCCTCCACCGCATAGTCGATGGCCACCCGGTCCCCGAACAGCGGCAGAGACTGGGGGAGCTCGTCGAGCCGGGCCCGCTCGGCCGTAGCGACGAGACCGTCGATCTCGAGTGTGACCCGGATCCGGAGGAAGTCGTCCCAACTGTTGACCGAGGCGACCTGGGCGGCGAGAAGCTCTTCGAGGGCTTCCGGAGCCAGCTGGGTGAGCGCACCCCCCGAGCGCTTCCAGAGCGCCTCGGCGCGGTGCAGTGCCCGTGAGATCCGGGGTTGGTCGGGATGGGGGGTGCCGCCGTTCCGGAGCGCGGTCACGAGCGCCCGGCGGGCGGAGTCCGCCAGGTCCGGCGGGAAGGCGCCGTTCAGCGCCTCGACCTCCCGTTCGAGCAGGAAGCCGGCGTACTCGACGGACCGTACGGCCATCAGCCCTTCGTGCCGGCGGTGGCGCTCGAACGTGATCTGCGGCGGCGCCCGGCGCGCGTAGCGGCGCAGGGAGCGCTCGGGGATCTGGGTGCCCTCAATGGCCGCCCGCGGCGTCCCGAAGCGGTCCGCGAAGTAGCGCAGCGTCCCGGCGATGGCGCCCCAGCTGCCGCACACCGACCCGCGGCTCACGCGCGCCTCCTGCCCGTCCGCCGTCTCCTCGTCGATCACGACATCGAAAGGTGCGACCCGCGCCAGGAGATCGGCGAACGCGGCGCGCACCTCATCGTTCACCAGGGGAAAGCGCTCCGGCAGGGGAAGCTCGAGCTGGCGATACACCGAGGCGGTGCCCAGCGCGATGTCTTCGATCGCCTTGACCAGCACGCCGCGCCACTCGGCCCAGCGATCCACGGTCTCCCGGAAGAGGTGGCGCGGAAGTCCGTAGACCACACCCAGATCCCCGTGCTGGTTGACGGCCTCGGCGAATACGTTGTACGCGGTGAGATGGTCGGACCCGGGAACGATCAGGCCCTTGAGGTCACGCTCGTCCCGGGTCATCCGGTGGAGGGAGTCGATGTTGGCGGCGACGGCCACGACGGGAAGGAGCGGCGTGTCGGCGTGCACCAGCAGCTCGCCCCAGGGCCGCTCGACCGGCATGGCCTCGACCTGCCGGCCGTAGTTCGTCAGCCGCCCGTTCTCCACCAGTCCACGGTCGGTGAGTCGAGTCACCGCCTCCCGATAGGAACGTCGGTCGAGCGGCACCGGCAAGTCGAGCTCGCTCGCGTCTACGCCGATGGCCGCGCAGGTGATGGCCACGCGCTCGGCGTCGCCGGCGAGCTGGAACTCGGGAGGGGTGGGGCGGAGCTGGTCGAACACCAGCCGGCGGTCGCTGAGAATGGTGACTTCGCCGCCTTCCACGCGGCCGTGGACGCGACCGGCCATCTGCAAGATCTCGTTGGCGCCGAGGTACAGACGGGTCAGCACGTTGCGGCCGTGCTCGATCACATTGGCGTACCGGGCGTCGTAGATCACCACGGTGTCGAGCCCGCGGATGTTGAGCGCCGACTGCCCCGCGGCGGTCATGGCCAGCAGAAAGGGCCGCCGCACGGTGCCGTCCAGAAACGGTCTGATGACCCGGATGGGCTCGCCCCCGTGGTAGAAGGCGGTCTCCAACCGGGGCCACCGGTGACCGACCTCCGAGGCGATCTGCTCCACCTCGGCGCGGGTCGGCACGAAGACCGCCACCCCTCGTCGCTCCCGCAGGACCCGCGTGATGAAGCGCTCGTTGAGGAAGGAGAGCGGCCGCTCGGGGATGACGCGGACGTCCGCGGCGCGCCCGGGGTCGAACGCCGTCGTCTCGAGCACCTCGGCCGACTCGAGATAGCGGGCATAGAACTCGGGGTCGACGGTGGCCGAGAGCCAGATGCAGCGGCACCCGGTCCGCTTGGCCAGCGCCAGGCAGAGCTCGAGCTCCGCGGAGGTCTGATGAATCTCGTCCACGATCAGCGTGTCGCGGACCGTGATGAGCCCGTCCTGGAACCAGCGCCGGGCGATGCCGGTGGTGACGATCACGACGTTCCACGTGGGCGTCTCCGGAGTGGCCTCGCGCTCCCGGTTGACCACCCCCACCCGCAGGGGGAGGCCGACGATGGCGCCGGCGATGGGCCGGATGGCCAGAGTCTTCCCGGTCCCGGTGCCGGCCATGATGCCGAACCCCGATCCGGAGCGGGCCAGCCGGTCGATGTCGCCTCCGTGCTCCCGGGAGAGGAGGGTCTCGATGTCGAGGCCGAGGGCGAGCTCAATGGTTTCGCAGGCGGCGCGGGTGGGGGCGATGACGATGACGCGCCCGGCCCCGGCGAGGTATGCCTCACGATCGGGAGGGAGGAGGTGATCGCGGGAGGACGGCACGGCCTCAATATTAGTAGGGGGTGAGGTCCAGCCCAACGCCGTCCGACCACGGAGGAGCCGTCCGATGCGCCGCGCACTGATCTTCGCCATTCCCGCAGTGTTCGCCCTGGCGACCCCGGCCGCCGCCCAGCAGCTCGACTCGGCGCCGCCGCACCTCAGCGCCAAGGAGCTCGATCCCCGGCTCCGCTATCGCCGCGGCGAGGTGGTGCTGGGAAACTCCCTCGCCACGCTCCAGATCCCGGACGACTACCGGTACCTCGATCCCCACCAGACGGACCAGGTCCTCCAGGCGTGGGGGAATCCGCCTGATCCCCAGACGCTCGGCATGATCGTTCCGTCGAGCGCAAGTCCGCTGGCGGCGGATGGATGGGCGGTGGTGATCACGTACGACGAGAGCGGGTTCGTCAAGGACAACGAAGCCGCGACCCTCGATTACGACAAACTGATGAAGCAGATGCGCGAAGCGGTGGCGGAAGACAACAAACAGCGGAAGGAAGCGGGGTACGGCACCTTCGCGCTGGTGGGCTGGGCCGAGCCCCCGCGGTACGACAGCGCCGCCCACAAGCTGTACTGGGCCAAGGAGCTGGCGTTCGCGGGAGAGTCTCTCCACACCCTCAACTACAACATCAGGATTCTGGGCCGGGGCGGCGTGCTGGTCCTGAATGCCGTCGCCACCATGGAGCAGATCGGAGATATCAAGAAGGCTACCCCGGACGTCCTGTCGATGGTGAACTTCACCACCGGGCACCGCTACGCCGACTTCGTTCCCGGCAAGGACAAGGTTGCAGAGTATGGCATTGCGGCGCTGATCGTGGGCGGTATCGCCGCCAAGGCGGGGTTGTTCAAGATCCTGTTGGGAGTGCTGATCGCCGCGAAGAAGCTGTTGATCGTGGGGATCGCAGCGGTGGGGGCGTTCTTCCGGAAACTGTTCCGGAAGAAGCCCCCCCAAACTGCCGCTACGCCTTAGCGATCCCGGCCGCGATGGCGTCCGCGGTCGTCGTGATCACGGCCGCGGTCGTGATCCTGGCCGCGGTGCAGGCCGCGGTCCCAGTCACGCCGCTCGAAGTAGCCGCGGTCGTGGGAACGCCAGCCTTCGGGCACGAACCGCGAGTCGTAGAAGTACCGCGGGTGGCCGTACACGTAGCGCCGCACGTAGTAGACCCGCTGGCCCCCGTACCAGTACCAGGGCTGACCCACCGTCACGAAGCCGGCGAAACCCGGCGTACCGAATCCGAGGCGCACGCCGACCGAGGTTTGAGCCTTCGCCGAGATGGCCCCACCGGCGAGAAGCGCCAGGCACAGCATCATGATCCGTTTCATATGACCTCCTGTGGTCGCCCTCCAGATATGGAAGTACCGTGCCAGGGAGGGTGTTCCGCAGTTAGACGTGGGGAAGGTCAGGGGGTTAGGCCACTTCTGCAGACCGGGCAGAGGGTCAGGCCGGAATGTCCTCAGGAGAGGTCAGTCCCCCAGTGAAATGCCGAGATCGCGGGCTGTCGCGATGACGTCCGAATCGAGCGGCACGCGCCGCGGCTTCGCGATGGCTTCGGCGATGGAGACCGCGACGATGTCGGGCGGCTGGAGCGCGACCATCATCCCGAACTTTTCCTCGGCGATGAGGCGAACCGCGGCGGCGCCGAACCGGAGCGACAGCAGCCGGTCGAACGTGGTGGGAGAGCCGCCGCGCTGCAGGTGCCCCAGCACCATGGTGCGCGTTTCCTTGCCGGTCATCTCTTCGATGGAATGGCCGACTTTGTCGCCGATGCCGCCCAGGCGGTGATGCTCGGGGTCGACCAGGGAGACGGCCCCGCCCTTGGGCCGGGCGCCCTCGGCCACGACCACGATGCTGAAGTGACGCCCCTCGGCTTCCCGGGACCTGATCTTGTCGCACACTTTCTTGATGTCGAACGGGATCTCGGGAATCAGGATGACGTCCGCCGATCCGGCCAGCCCCGAGTTCAGCGCGATAAATCCAGCGTGGCGGCCCATCACCTCCACCACCATCACCCGGTCGTGGCTCTCGGCCGTCGAATGGACCTTGTCGATGGCTTCGGTGGCGGTCTGCACCGCGGTGTCGAAACCGAAGGTGGCCACCGTGCCGCCGACGTCGTTGTCGATGGTCTTGGGGACGCCGACGATGGGGATGCCGAGCTTGTAGAGCTGCATGGCGATCCCGAGCGACCCGTCCCCCCCGATGGCGACGATCGCGTCGATGCCCAGCCGTCTGGCCTCGGCCACGACTTCGGCGGAGCGGTCGTGCTCGACCACGGTTCCGTCGGGCCGGGTTTCCTTCCAGTGGAAGGGATTCCCCCGGCTGGTGGTGCCCAGGATGGTGCCGCCCAGATGGGTGATCCCGCGGACCTCCGCCGGACCCAGCGGCACGACCTTATCGAGCCCCATGAGGCCGTCGTACCCGCGGCGAATGCCGAGACACTCCCAACCGCGGTGGGCCGCGGCCAGCACCACACCTCGGATGACGGCGTTGAGTCCCGGGGCGTCGCCGCCGCCGGTGGAGATGGCGATTCTCACGACGCGGGCGGTTCGCGCAGCAGCGCGAGGACCTCGCCGGGATGGGCGTGCCGCCCGAGGGCCTTCTTCGAAAAGATGGTCACGCCGTCACGAGTCACTTCGAACAGACCCCCGGAAGATGGAATGAGCAGCACCTCGGCGTCGGGAAACGCCTTCTTCATCTCGGCCGCCAGACCGGTGGCCCGAGGCTCGTAGTTTCAAACCAGGCAGTAGCGAATCGCGAGCTTCACCCGGGTAGCTTAGCCACGCTTGACACGCCGCGCCACACGCCCGAGTTTGCGCGGACCCCCGCCCCCCACCCGTTCAGTCAGGAGCCCGGCCCAGATCGGCATGTCCCCCGAACGCGGCTTCGTCCTCTCCGGAGTAGTCGCCGTCCGCGCCGTGGTCGCGGGCGTCGCGGTGGCGGCCCTCATCGCCGCGGTGGTCGTGATCGCCCGCGGCCAGGTTCCGTTCAGCGCCTCTACCGCCCTGGGGACCGCCGTCCTGCTGGCCGCCGGGGCGGCCTCGCGACGTTTCGGTATCGCCCTGCCCGGCAACGGCTTCTCTTCGTACGTCCTGGGCATCGTCGTCATCGCGCTCCTGGCGCACGGCTGGTCCTACGCGGTGCTCGTGGCGCCGATCGGGATGCTGATCGGAGACCTGGGGCTGCGACGGATTCCCGTCAACGCCGCGTTGCTCAACGCCGCGCACCTTTCCGCGGGCACCGCCCTCGTTGGGCTCGCATACGGGGCGCTGGGCGGCGGGACGGGCATGGCGGCGCTCACGGTTGCGAATCTGCTTCCGCTGGTGGCGGTGCTCGCGCTGCTCCCGCTGGTGGTGAACGGCACCTTTTATCTGGAGCTCGCCGCATCCCAGTCCGTGGCCTGGGTGGATTCGCGCCTCACCGCCCGCTGGGAGACGATCGTCTACGTCGTCTCCACGCTGCTCGCGCTGGGCTGGTTCGCGGCGATCGCCCCCGACCTGCCGGCAGGCGCCGTCATTACCCTGGTGGTGCTCCTCGCCGGCGCCACCGTGGGGAGTGTCTCGGTGATCCGGCTGGGCGTGCACGCCGACGAGCTCGATCTGGTGCAGCGCCTGACCGGCGCCATCGCCGCCGACATCAGTCTCTCGAAGAGCTTCGGCCGTATCCAGGACCTCACCCGCCGCCTCGTGCCCTGGGAGCAGATGGGGTTCACGCGCTTCGACGAGCGTCGCCGCGAGATGGAGCTCATCGTCGACACGGCCATGGCCAAGGGCGGCATGAAGGCGAATTTCCGCTACGACGCCGACGCCGGACTCACGGGGGATGCCATCCGCCGGGGGCACGCCGTGGTGGCGCACGACCTCCGCCCCGACCAGGTGGTTCTGGCCGGCGACGAAACGCCGGGAGCCGAGATCCTGCTGCCGCTGCACCACGGCGGCCGGCTCGTGGGACTGTGGAGCATTCGGCACTCGAATCCCCGCATGTACCGGGACTCCGACGGCGAGCTGCTCAGTCTCCTCGCGCCGCAGGTGGCCCTGATGCTGGCGCTCGACGGATCGGTGGCGCCGGTGGCGACGGCGTCCGACAAGATGATGCAGTACGTGGAGACGCTCACCGCCACCGCCCAGGAGATTCACGCCTCCAGTCAGGAGGTTGCGGCCTCGGCGCAGCGCGCGAGCAAGGGCGCGGCGGACGCGGCGACCCTGGTGGCCGCCGCCGCCGAAGGCGCGGACGAGCTGCGCCGCGGCGCGTCGGACGTCGCGGCCGCGGGGGAGGCGACGCGGACTGCGGGCACGCAAATGCAGCAGAACACGGAGCGGGTCCGGACCGCGACCCAGGGCGCGGTCCGGCGGCTCACGGATCTCGCGACCACGGCCGACGAAAGCGCGGGCGAAGTGCGCCGGCTGCGGGACGTGGCCGGGCAGGTGGAAAAATTCTCCGAGACCATCGGCTTCGTAGCGAACCAGACCAATCTGCTGGCGTTGAACGCCACCATCGAGGCGGCGCGCGCCGGGCAGCACGGACGGGGATTCGCGGTGGTGGCGGACGAAGTGCACAAGCTCGCGGAGGCCAGTGCGCGCGAAGCCCGCAACGTATCCAAGGCCGTCCAGGAAACGCGGCGGGCGCTGGACCGGGCGGCCCAGCTGCTCGAGCGGATCCGCGCGGACCTGGGCGACGTGGTGCAAAGCTCGTCGGGCTGGGTACAAGATCTCGACCGCATCAGCGAGGCCGCCGCGGGCACCGCCCGGGCGGGCCAGCGCGTGGGCGAAGTGGCCCGCGCCAACGCGGAAACCGCGGGCCGGGTGGTCGATGGCCTTCGCGAAGGGCGCGCCGGCGCCCAGACTTCCACGCAGGAAACAGAGGCGGTCGCCGCTGCGGCGGCCGAACAGCTCAGAGCGATTGAAGATCTCGCCCAGGGAGCCACCCAGCTGTCTTCGCTCGCCGAGAACCTCTCGCGGGCCGTCCGCTTCGTCCGGGGAGAGAACGCGCGGGCGTAGTCTCGCCTGGCTGCTCGCAGGCGCGACGCTGGCCTTGGGGTCCTGCACGGGCGCCACGGAGCCGGGTCCGCCGGTTCCCCGCGTCGATTACGTCGACGGCGCCATCGAGCCCATTCTCACCGCCGGCCAGACCACCGTCATCGAAGGGTTCGGATTCGGCGACACGATAGGCTCGGGTGGCGTCACGTTCGCGGCGGCCGCCGGCGGCACGGTGAGCGCGCCGGTCGACAGCGCCGGGTGGAGCGACCTGGCCATCCGGGTGGTGGTCCCGGCAGGGGCCGGCTCGGGTCCCCTCACCGTGCGCACCGCGACCCGGCTCTCGCTCAGTACCACGGTCCACGTGCTTCCGCGCGTCCCGTTCGACACCGCCGGGTTCACCTGGCAGGCACTCACTCCGTTTCCCCAGTCTCCCGTAGGCGTGGCCCTGGGTGCCGCGGAATTCCCGACGGCGGGCGGCATGTCCACCTCTCTCTACGCCGCCGGCGGCGCCGAGGTGATCGGGGACTCGGGCTTCCTGGCCGACTCGGGGGTGTACGTCGCGACAGTGCAGAGCAACGGCACCATCGGGTCCTGGGTGCGGCAGCACGACACGACGGACGTGGTGACGAACCACGCGCTCCCGAACCGATTGAGCTTTGCCGCGGCGGTGGTGGCCACGCGTTACAACTCCCGCCTCAACGGCACCGAGCTCATCGTCATCGGCGGGATGGACTCGGCCGGCAACGCGCAGGCCAACGTGTACGCCGCGGCCCTGTCGGGCTCCGCCGTGACGTCGGCGTTCGTGACGATCGAGCCGCTCCCGGCGCCGCTGGCGGGCGCCATCGCCGTCGCCCGTCGGGGGCGGATCTACGTCTTCGGCGGCGCCGATTCGGCGGGCCGGCCGCAGAACGGCGTCTACGTCGGACGCGTGGGCCTGGACGGCCGGATCGACGGCTGGTTCACGGCACCTTCGCTCCCCGGCCCCCGCGCCTACGGCGGCGGCGTGGTGCTCGATGACCGCGCGGTGGCATTCGGCGGGATCACAGACAGCGCGGACTTAGGGGGTGGCCTCGACGCCACACCCAGCAGGTTGGTGACCACCGACACGGCCACATTGAGTCTCGTGTCGGGATTCTTCCTGGGCTCCGGCTGGGCCTCGGGTCCGAGCCTCCTGCCGCAGGGACGGTCGCAATTCGCGGTTTTGCCCGTCGGCACGGCGGTTCTGGCGGTGGGAGGGATCTGCGACGGCGGCGTGGTCTGTCCGGACGAAACATTGGCGGCCC
>DATMOQ010000293.1:0-2463 GCA_035568195.1 Gemmatimonadales bacterium | reverse complement strand
TGGGGATAGTTGAGCATCCGCAAGGACCGCACCGTGTCCACGATGGTCCGCTCCTCGTTGTGTGCGGGGACGAGCAGCGAGATGGGCAGCGTGAGGTCGGAGCGGAGGATCTGCAGGTAGTCGCTGAAAAAGGTACGCTTGAGGAACCGCACTACTTCGACCATCGAGATCAGAAAGAGCAGCAGGTACGACAGGTTGAGCGCGAGGAAGTACACCAGGATGAACTCGCCGAACCAGGTGATGCCGTGCGCCAGGATTCCCAGGATCACGCGCTGATCGCCTCCGCCTGAAGCAGTCGGCCCACCTCGGCGCGCACTTGTTCACTCGGATGCCGCGCCGCGATGTCCTGCAGGAGGTCGGTCCGCCGCAACACCACGAGCCGCCGCAGCACGCCCAGGGCCTCCCGCCGATCCGCCTCCGACCCCTCCCCCAGGCGCACCAGCAGTGCGTCCAGCACGCCGGCTTCCTGCAGCATCCAGGCGGCTTTATGGGCCGCGAACGCGTCGCTCCCGTCGAGCGCCACCAGCAGGGCCCGCCGCCCCGCTTCCCCTTTTCCCCGCAACGCTTCCGCCGCGTTGGCCCGCACCCACCACTCGGGATCGGAGAGGGCCTGCCGGAGCGCGTCCACCGCGTCGTCGCCGGTGATGCGCCCCAGCGCCTTCGCCGCCATGGCCCGGACCGGCCACTCGGGATCCGCCATTGCCTCGATCAAGGCCCGGGTCACGGCCGGATGACCGATCAAGCCCAGGGAGTGGGCGGCGCGGGCCCGCGCGTTGGCGTCGGGATCGGCCAGCAGCCCGCGGAGGAGCGGGACCGCGACGTGGGAGCGGAGACGCCCGAGGATATCGATGGCGGGCACCCGGGCCGCAGCGGGGAGGCGGGGGAACGCGGCGAGCAGCGGCTCGACCGCGGCGGTCCCCAGACCGGCGAGGATGTCGGCGATCCGGAGCGTGGCCCAGCGGTCGGTGGCCTTCAGCGCCGCGATGAGCGTTTCGACCGCCTCCAGCCCGCCGATCGCGCCGAGGGCCTTGGCGGCGCGCAGGCGGACCTCCGGTACGGGATCGTCGGTCAGGCGGATCAGGTCAGGTACGGCGGAGCGGGCCAACATGCGTCCCAGCTTCTCCGCCCCGTCCACCCGCACCCACCAGCGGCGGTGGGTCAGCTGCCGATGGGCCTGCGCGACGAATCCCAGCTGGTCGAAAGCGAGCGCCAGCCGCGTCTGCGCGTGACCCTTGAGGGAGCGGATGTGATCGAGGAGCAGCCATTCCACCACGCGCCGCTCCCAGCGCTTGAGCGGGGTGGGAACGAAGTCGGTGATCGCGCCGGACGGGGCGTTGGCGTAGGCGACGATGGACGGAAGCAGGAGGGCGCGCCGGCGGCGCTCGTACCCCTCGCGCGCCTCACGCCACCCTTTGGTGAGCAGAACCACCGCAAAGACCAGCAGGAAGAGGCCGCCCAGGCCCAGGAGTAAACCGCTGACGAACGCCTGCATGGGCGGTCAGGAACGCGTTACGCGCGTCCGCGCCAACGCCTTTCGGACCCGGGCCACGAGCTCCCGGGCGTAAAACGGCTTGACCAGGAAATCCTCCGCGCCCGTGTCGAGCGCGCGCACGACGTCGTCCTCCCCGCCCTGCGTGGACAGCACCAAAACCGGGATGGCGCGGGTGGCGGCGTCGTCCTTCAAGCGACGGAGGACCTCGAAGCCGGACGCGTAGGGGAGAATCAGATCGAGGAGGATGAGATCCGGCAGCTCGGCCTGCGCGGCCGCCAGGCCGGCGGCGCCATCCGGTGCGCCCAGGACCTCGTAGCCGTCGGCCTTCAGAACCGCGCTCACGAACTGGCGCAGGGCGTCGTCGTCCTCGATGGACAGAATGCGTCCACCTCGGTCCGGCGCGTCGGCGACATCAGAAAAAGAGGAACTCATGGGAGTGAAGTGCCCCAGGCACCCCGCAGCGACCTTCGGACTCGCTCAGCGCTGCTCCCTGCGGGGGCCTGACGCGGTTCACGAGTGACTGCCCTGCGGACCTGGGGCGCAACAAATCTACCCCGACCGGCACCGGTCCCACTAGCCCGTCAGCGGCCGACGACCACCGTGAGGTTCGAGAAGATTCCGGACCCTTGAATGGCGAGCTGGGTGTTTCCCTGTCCCCGGGCCTTGAGGCTCAGCGTGCCGGCGACAGTGTCACCTCCGACATGCTCGACGCGAACCACGCCTTCGTCGCCGGACAGCGGCTGCAACCCGACGAGCCCCACCGGATTCCCATACTCATCGGTGGCGATCACACGCACCGTCACGCTAGTGTCGGGAGTGAGATGCAGGGTGTCCACGACCGTGGCTCCACCCAGATGCACTTCCAGGCGTGAGGGAGACCCCGCCATCGGGTACATCGTCGCCGAACGGAAAATCTGTCCGATTGCGGCGCGGATCACACTTTTTCCGGCCGAATGACCGAACACGACGTC
>DATMOQ010000292.1:0-17569 GCA_035568195.1 Gemmatimonadales bacterium | reverse complement strand
ACACGTATCACGATCACCGGCGCGCGCTCGAGTTCGCGGTCAATCCCCTGGGGGTGCAGGAGGACGGCGTCCGGAGCGAAGGACTGGCCGGCGCGGCCGGCGGCGGGAACGCGGCCACGGGCCGGTTCGACGGGGTGATCGACCTCAACCCGGATTTCGTCTGGGAGTCCCGCGGCCACGTGACTTCGTGGGGTTACCAGGTCGAGCTCCGTATTCCCTTCAAAAGCATCCGGTACCAGAGCGTCGATCCCCAGGACTGGGGCCTCCAGGTCATCCGCAACGTGACCCACTCCGGCTACCAGGACACCTGGACGCCGGTGGTCCGCGCCAACGCAAGCTTCCTCATTCAGGCAGGTTCCATCACCGGCCTGCACGACCTGCACCGCGGCCTCGTGATGGACGTGACCCCCGAATTCACCACCAAGGTCGAGGGCGATTCGGCCGGCGCATCGCGCTATCTCTACCGGGGCACGCCGGAAATCGGCGGCACGCTGCACTGGGGACTCACCAGTAACCTGAGCCTCGGCGCCACCGCACACCCGGACTTCTCCCAGGTCGAGGCGGACGCGGCCCAGGTGACGGTGAACCAGCGCTTCGCCCTGTTCTATCCGGAAAAGCGGCCGTTCTTCCTGGACGGCCTGGAGCAGTACGACACGCCCAACCAGCTCATCTACACGCGCCAGATCATTCAGCCCGTGGCCGGCGCCAAGCTCACCGGCAAGGCCGGGGGCACCAACATCGCGTACCTCGGCGCCGTGGATGCGGTGGATCCCGCCACCGGAGAAAATCCGGTCTACAACGTCCTGCGGGTGTCCACGGACCTCGGCGCGAGCTCGACCGCCGGAGTCGCTTACACGGATCGCGTCGAGGGCTCGGATTACAACCGCGTGTTCGGCGCGGACTCGCGCGTTCTCTGGGGCACCGGCTGGTTCTCCCAGGCGCAGATCGCCGGATCGTGGACGCGCGACGCCTCGGGAGTCCGGGCCGGGACGCTGTGGGACGCGACGCTCGGCGACTACACCGGCCGCCGGTACGGCAACCACTTCGAGTTCGTGGGCATCACGCCGAACTTCGAGGCCGGGTCCGGCTTCGTGAATCGCACGGGCATCGTGTCCGCCCGTCTCTTCAACCGTTTCACCTGGTACGGGCAGCCCGGCGCGGCCATGGAGCAGCTGCAGACCATCTTCATGGGTACGCCGCTCTGGCGGTATGACGACTTCTGGCATGCCCGCGGCACGATCGAGGGAGGCTGGGCCAACTCCTGGGGGCTGACGCTGCGGGGTGGCTGGAACCTGAGCGCCACGGTGAGCGACAACCTGCAGCGCTTCGACTCGGCGACCTACGCGGGCTACCGGGTGGATCGCGGGGTGGACACGATCGCGTTCACCATCCCGCACGGGCTCTACAATCTCCTGGCCGGCAACGCCAGCGTCACCAGCCCCAACCGCGCCTTCCAGTGGTCGGCGACCGTAGGCTATGGGCACTCGGTGATCTTTGCGGAGGCTGCCGAGGGGAAGGAGCTGACGGCTCAGGCGTCGCTGGCGTGGAAGCCGACCTCGTCGATCCGGCTGTCCGCCACCTGGCTCCACGACCGTCTGGTCCGGGACCGGGACGGGAGCGAGTTCGCGCTCGCCAACATCCCGCGGCTCGAATTCGATTATCAGCTCAACCGGTCGGTGTTCGTGCGGTACATCGGGCAGTACGTGGCCCAGCGGCAGGCGGCGCTCGAAGATCCGCGCACCGGACAGCCGCTGCTGGTCAACAGCGCGGCCGTACCGGGCACGCTCTCGAACGGATTCCGGAACGACTTCCTGCTGTCGTACAAGCCGACGCCCGGCACGGTGTTCTTCCTGGGCTACGGGGCATCCCTGACCGAACCGACCGCCTTCGCGTTCTCGACGACGAACCTGACCCGCACGCAGGACGGCTTCTTCCTGAAAGCGAGCTACCTCTTCCGGATGTAGGGCCTGCAGCCCCACCGCAGCACTCCGTCCTTCTCGACCATCCCGCCTACCATCCGTCGTCTCCCGCAATCCGGGGGAGGCGTCGGGAGCGTCCATTAATACCGGCTCAGGTCGCCACCCTCGGGGCCACCGCCGTGCTATCCGAGTCGATGTTGAAGTACGCCTCGATCTCGTCCAGGAGATCGTCGTCCGAATAGATGCCGGTGAGGATGCGCTCCGGGCCGCCGGGATCCAGGAGCACGTAGCCGTAGGGATAGTCGAGGCCGGACAGCACCACGGTGCGGCGGCGATGCCCGGGACCTTCCACGTACACGGTGTCGGCCGTCGTGGGGACCATCGCAATGCCGGCCTGCTTCAGCTCCGCGGCGACCTGCTCCGTGTAGTAGGTCAGGTCATCGTACGCCGAGCTGGCATCGCCGGTCGACAGGGTGTCGGTCGCGCCCAGCCAGAAAACGATGACGGTCGGGGCGGAGATCACCCGCGGCCGCCGCAGCGCCGAACGTCCGGAGTCACGGAGCGCGAGCGTGTCACGCGCACGGGATGAAGGCGCGTGCAGCAGGGCCCGATGGGGATGCGCGCCCGGCACGCGCGTCCGGCACCCGACCGCCCAGAGCGAGACTACCGCGAGAAGTACCATGCTGGCTGACTTCATAGGAAGGAATATATTCGCGTGATGACCGCTCCTCCGCCTGTCCGCCGTCACCACTGGATCGTCCGTCTGTGTCATTGGGCAACGGTCCTGCTCCTGGCCGGCATGATCGCCAGCGGGCTGCAGATCTACGAAGCCTACGCCCGGTTCGGAAACCGCGGCGATCCGGCCTATCCCAGCCCCTTCAATGGCACCGTGTTCCCCCATTGGAGCCGCCTGGGAGGATGGCTGGCCGCCGGCCTGAACTGGCACTTTGCCCTGATGTGGCCGTTCGTCCTCGGGGGCCTCCTGTACCTCTCGTACCTGGCCTTCAGCGGCGAATGGCGCTCCCTGCTCTTCCGGCCCCGGGACGTCCGCGGCGCCATCGAGATGCAGAAGTACTATCTGGGCCTCCGGAAGGAGCACCCGGCGCAGGGGAAGCACAATCCGCTCCAGAAGTTCGCCTACACGTTCATCCTGCTGCTCGGCACGTTGTCCGTGTTGACCGGTCTGTCGATCTACAAGGCGACGCAGTTCAGCTGGCTCACCAGCCTGTTCGGCGGCTTTCAAGCCGCCCGCTACTGGCATTTCTGGGCGGTCTGGATCTTCGTGGGCTTCACGCTGGTGCATGTGGTGCTGGTGTTCGTGGTCGATCCCCATTCCCTGCGCGCGATGATCACCGGCTGGTATCGCGGGAGGTTTCCGAGCCATGATTGACCGTCGCTCGTTCCTGCGGCTCTCGGGAATTGCCGGCACCGCATCGGTCGCCGCGGCCTGCGGATGGGACGGGGGCGCGGCCGTGAAGCCGGGCCTCCTGTCCCTCAGCCGGCTCAATGACTGGGTGGGCGGGCATCTGTTGTACTCCCCCTCCCGACTGGCGCGCACCTACGACCCGAGCCAGCGGAGCTCCGGGCTGCCGGCGTATTTCATCTCGAACACGGTCCCCATGCTCCAGGATCCCAACGCCTGGCGGCTCTCCGTCTCCGGGATGGTGCGGACGCCGCTGAGCCTGTCCCTGGACGACATCCACCGGATGCCCAGCGTGACGTACACGGTGAAGCACCACTGCGTGGAGGGCTGGAGCGCCATCGCCACCTGGACCGGCGTGCCGGTGTCCGCCATCGCGGAGCGATGCGGCATGACTCCCGCGGCGCGCTACATCGATTTCCAGTCCTTCGATTCGGGCTATTCCAACGGATGGGACCTGGCGAGCGCCATGCACCCGCAGACTATTCTGGCGTACGCCATGAACGACCGTCCGCTCGCTCCCGACCACGGCGCACCCATCCGACTCTACTCGCCGACGAAGCTGGGATACAAAATGACAAAGTACGTGCTCAGCATGACCTTCAGTGAGCAGAGACCAGGTGGCTATTGGGAAGATCAAGGATATCCGTGGTTTGGTGGGATGTAGGAACTGCCACGACTAGACGCTCTTGCTTTTCCGCGCTTAGCCTATCAAGTCCAGTGCGTCGTACATCTCGCCCGCGGTCTGATACCTGTCCTCCGGCCTTCGTCCCATCGCCTTGAGGATCACCGCCGCCAGCGTTTCGGGTACCTCGGCGTTCAGCGAGCGCGGATCGGGAGGCTCTTCTTCGAGGTGCTTCGCGATCAAGGTCCACGGCGTATCGGCTTCGTAGGGCACCCGCCCGCTGACGCACTCGAACAGGACCACGCCCGCGGAATAGAGATCGCTCCGGGGATCGAGATCCATCCCCTGGAGCTGCTCGGGTGACATGTAATCGGGCGTGCCGATGGACATCCCCGCTTCGGTGAGTCCCTTTCCCTTGGGGGGATTGGCCAGGCGCGCGATGCCGAAGTCCATCACCTTCAAAAAGCCGCTGGGCTCCACCACCATGTTCTGCGGCTTGATGTCCCGATGGATCACGCCCTGTTCGTGCGCCACTTCGAGCGCCCGGCAGAGCTGTTTGCCCACCGTGATGGTCACGGGAATGGGCAGACGGCCGCGAGTCTCGATCAGCTGCTTGAGCGACGTCCCTTCCACGAACTCCATGGTCAGGTAGTACATCCCCTTCACTTCGCCCAGGTCGTAGGTCCGGACGACGTTGCGATGGGCGATCTTGCGGGCCAGCCGGATTTCCTGTTTGAAGCGTTCCAGCGCCACCGCGTCCGCGGACATCGCCTCGGGCCGCAGAGTCTTGATGGCCACCGGCTCCTGCAGCTCGCGGTCCAACGCGCGGTACACCACCCCCATCCCGCCCATCCCCAGGATTTCCTTGACCTCGTAGCGGCCGGCGAAGAGCGTGCCGGGCGACAACATCGTCCCCACACCGGCGGCCGCGGCGGCGCGCACCTCGGTGGGCACGGCGGAGATGGGCTGCGTCGCCCCGGCGCCCGTCGCCGACATCATGTACTCCACCAGATCGCTCTTCTCTCGCAGGTCCTCCACCAGGCCCTTGAAGTCCTGGGAGAGCATGCCGATTTCGTCGTTCGAGGACATGGCCACATCCACCGAGTAGTCCCCATCCCGCACCTTGCGGGTCGCCTCGGCCAGGCGCCGCACCGGCGCCGCGATGCTGGAGGCGCCGATGTACGCCACGAGCAACGCCAGGGCAAAGCCCACGGCGAACGCGTAGTAGAGGGCGCGCTTCAAGGAGCGGAACGTCGCCATCTCCTGGTCGCGGGACCGGAGGGCGACATACCCGCCCAGTCGTCCCCCGCCGGCCGAGAGAATGCGCTCTTCGAGACCGATGTAGTGGCTCCCGGACATCTCGGCCGCCATCTCCATCCCGCTGGTGTCCCGCGCGGTGGAGTCGGCGCTCAGGTTCGCGGCCAGCACGGGCAGGATCTCGGCGGAGGGCACCGTCGACCCGACCGGAAAGGGGCGTCCCAGCGTGTCGAGCGAGAAGAACACAATATCGGCCTGGGTCGCCTCCCGGATCCCTGCGGCGAGCGTATCGTCGAACGCGTAGGCGACCACCAACACTCCCTGCGGCGCGTCCTGGGGGCTGGCCCGCAGCGGAATCGACACGGCGTAGTAGAGGTTGTGGGTCTGCAGATCACCGAACGCCCCATTGACCTGGTCACCCGACAAGGCGTTGGCGATCAGGGCGCCGCCGGAGTAATCGACACTGTCCTCGGCGGGCCGGTCGGTCCGGGCGATCAGAATGCCGTCGGAGTTCGTCACCAGCGCAAACGCGGCGCCCGCCAGGTTCCTGATCTCGTTCGCCTGGTCCAGCGCGTCGGCGTGTTTCCGGCTCTCCAGGAGCCGGGTGCGGTACTGCGGCACGCTGGCCGCCGCCTGTGCGGCCGCCGCCATGGCCCGGGTCCGGGCGTCGAGCTGCGCGTCCACGGCATGGTGCGTGTTCACGAGCGCCCGGCGGATCGAGGCGTCCGCCGCGCGATTGGCCTGCCAGGAGGTGTAGACCAGGGTGGCGCCGAGGACCGCCCCGATCAGGACGACCGACGCGAGGAAGATCTTCCAGGCCAGGCCGAAGCGAGGCCTTCTGCTAGTAGAGCTCACGTCCCGCATTCGTCGGGTAGGGCTTCCCGTACTTGTTCTTGTGCGGCTGCCACTTGAAGCCGCGCGCGTCGAGCTGCACCGGCGCCGGCAGGGCCAGGCCGGTCGCGGGGACATCCAGGTCCTGGACCACCTCCTGCGACACGCGCGGATGCCACACGTGGAGGCTGTAGCGCCCCGGGGGCACGCCCGAGATAGTGAAGCTCCCGTCCGCTCCGGGTTGTGTGTACCACCGCGTGGGCATGACCTGCACGTAGGCGATCATGCCGGAGTGGACGTTGCAGTAGATGTACACCAGGCCGGGGTGCTCGAAGAGATGCCCTTTTGCCTCGCCCCGTCCGTAGAGCCCGAGGTCGAATCCGTTGGGGTCGGACGCGGAGAATACGTTGTGGCTGAAGGGATCGGTATTCGGAAAGCGAATGGTGGAGCCGACCGGCACCACCACGACGTCGGGCACGAATTTCTTGTCCGCGATGCTGACGTCCAGCGTGGCGGGACGGGCAGCCGTCGCCGCGCCACCGGCAAGGTAAATCACCGCATCGCCGATGTCGGGTGAGGGCTTGTTGTGCTTCTCGAGAATCACGATGACGCCGGAGAGCCGTACCGAGGGTGCGGGCGCCGGAACCGCCTGGGCGGCCGCCCCACTCCCCAGACACACGCCCAGCACGACGGTCAGCCCCAGGAGCCGCACGCGCGTACCCATCTCCAAATGTTGCATCGGTAGCCGCACAGCTTAGTGTAGAGGGGCCGAAACCGCCAGGAGACCTGTGTGAAACGCGTTCTCGCTTGCCTCGCCGTGCTCGCCGGTCCGGCGGCGGCGCAGCAGCAGCAGCAACCGCAGCCGCCGCAGCGCACGGTGCAGCTCACCGGCATGGTGCTGGTGAACGGGTTCTGGAACAGCTCCGCGGTGGCCAACAGCGACCTTCCGCTCGCGGCCGCGCCCGACTCGGTGGGCATCAAGGGAGGCGGCGCCACCATCCGGCAGACGCGGATCGGCGTGCTGGTGAACGACCCCGACGTCCTGGGCGGCACGTTCACGGGCGAGATCGACGCGGACTTCTACGGCGGGCAACAGCCCTCGAGCGGCGGCCGCACGTTCCCCCTGCTGCGACTGCGGCGGGTGACGGGCGAAGTGGATTGGTCACATGTGCAGCTGATGGTCGGCCAGGAGGTCCCGCTGGTCTCACCGCGCAATCCCCGGTCACTCGCGGCCGTGGGGTTTCCGGAATTCTCGGGCTCCGGAAATCTCTGGCTCTGGATCCCCCAGATCCGGGTCACGGTGGAGACCGGGTATTCGGTCCGCCTCGCGCTCCAGGCCGCCGTGCTGGCCCCCACGGCCGGGACGCCCCAGCCCGCCTTCAACACATCTCTCGATTCCGCCGAGCGCACGGGTCGGCCCTATCTCGAAGCACGGCTGCGCGTCGGCTGGGGTCCCGCCGACAACCCGAGCGAGTTCGCCATCGGCGCGCACCAGGGGTGGCTCAAGAACCTGGACACGTTGTCGGGCGATTCGATTCAGGTCTCGCAGGCCCTCACCGCCGATGCCCGCGTGGTGTTCGGGCCCTTCGAGCTGCTGGGCGAAGCGTTCACCGGAAAGGCCCTGGCGGGACTGGGCGGCGGCGGGGTGGGCCAGAACTTCGGCGTCGATGGCGGCGTCGTACACACCAAGGGCGGCTGGGCCCAGATCAATGCGCGCCCGGTGAAGGAGTGGATGTTCGGCGCGGGTTGCGGCATCGACGACCCCAAGGACGCCGACGTCTACACCGCCGGCGACTCCACGTATCTCACCAAGGGGGGGCGCCTCAAGAATCTGGCGTGCGAGGGCCATCTCGAGTGGCGGCCCCCGGGCCCGGTGGTGCTGGGATTCGAGTTCCGGCAGATCCGGACCACGTATCTCACGGGCGAGGACCGGGTGAACCACCTGAACCTCGCGATCGGCTACCGCTTCTAGCTCAGCTCACCGGCAGGCGGCCCACCAGGCTCGCCGGGGTGAAGGGCCCCGGCTCGGCGATCAGCGCCCGCGCGTGATCCACCTGCCCCCAGGTGTTCCACAGCAGCACGCCGCGTACCCGGCTGTCCCCGAGGAAGTAGACGACCCCCTCCTGGAACGGGGTCTTCCAGTCGCTGACGGTCTCGAGTCGCGCGTCGAGATCACCGACCGCCTCGTAACCCAGCTCGAACAGGTCCCCATAGAAAAAGGGCAGATGGTGATAGGGCTCGTTGGCGCCCGCCAGGTTGCGGCCGGCCTGCCGACCCTGCGCGTTGGCGTTGTCCTCGTGCTCCACGCGGACCCGATGTCCGAGAGCGTAAGACGGGAAGTTGGCGACGTCGCCGGCGGCGTAGATCAACGGGGTGGACGTGCGCAGGAACTCGTCTACGACGATCCCGTTCTCGATGGCCAAGCCGGCGGACTGTGCCAGCTCGACCGACGGAATGATGCCGAGGCCGGCGACGACGCAATCCGCGGAGAGCTCGGTACCGGTCGTGGTTTTCACCACCGACTTGCCGGCCCGCTCCGTCACGGTCGCCACGCCCTCCCCGGTCCGTACGGCCACCCCTTTTCCACGGTAGTAGTCCGCCAGATGCTGCGAGAGCGGCGCCGGAAACACGCGGGCTCCGACTCCCGCCTCGGGGATCACCATCGTCACTTCCGCCCCCTGCATCCGCAGGGCGGCCGCGACCTCAGAGCCGATAAACCCTCCGCCCAGCACCACGAAGTGCTTCCCCGGCGCCGCGAGTACGCGCAGCCGGCGGTAGTCGTCGATGGTCCGGAAGTAGACGACGGAGCCGGGGGCGCCGGTCAGGCGCCGAGGGGCTCCACCGGTCGCCAACAGGAGGGACTCGAACCCGTAGGTGTCTCCCTTGTCGTCGGTGACGGTCCGTTTGCCGGCGTCGATCGCGGTGACCCGGCGGGAGAGGATCATTTCGACGCCCTGCACGTCGTCGGTGCGCCACACGCTGGACTCGGGATCGCCCTTCCAGAGGGCCTTGGACAACGGAGGACGATTGTACGGGGGATGAGGGTCGGCGCTGATGAGGCCGATGGTGGCCCCGGGAGCTACTTCGCGGATACCGTGAGCGGCGGCCGCCCCGGTCATGCCGCCACCGATGATCAAGTGCTGAAACCGCTTCATGGTCACTCCTCGGCCTTGCCCGGATGCTTGGGGCGGCGCCGGTAGTCCCGCTTGGATGTGTGTGGCTGATGGGGAGGCGTCTTCAGACGCTCCCGCGGCGGCGCATTCGGGTTCGGCACCCGGACCTTCGTCGGCGGTCGCTTTTTCCGGCTCATCCCGCCACTCGCGCGACGATCTGCCTGGTGTGATGCCGGCAATGAATCAGATGGAATCGCATCCACTCGGACAGCGTGAGGTCACCGAGCCGCGGATGCTTCACGAAGAGGTCCCGGCCCCGGGTCTCCAGCAGCTCGGGCGCGATGCGGGCAAAGCGGTCTATCCCCTCGCGGAAATGCGCCTCGGCGAACGACCGGTCGACCTGCGCGGCGGGGCGGGATACCGACGGCGCCTCCTGTCCCGGGGGGAACCAGCGCAGTCCCAGAATGAAGAAGCCCGCCACCCACTCCCGCCCCGTCCGCGGCCGCCGGCTCATGGGCGGCTTGTCGCGCCGGCTCTCGAAGCCTTTGCCGCTCCCTTCGAGGGAGATCGACAGATGCTCCACGATCTGGGCCGCGTTCCACTTTCCGGCCGGTGCGCGATACCAGTCGGCGTCGGATTTCCCGGCCAGGGGGCCGAGCACGAGATCCGGGAGAGACTCGAGAGAGAGGGTCATGGAGAAGAATAATCAGGCGCTTTGACTCGTTTTCCGGTACCTTCCACCCATCCACCGACCCGGATTCTACGGTTGAAGGTGTTCACCCGCCATCCGTTCGCCTGGCTCCTCCTCGCGCTGGTCCTCGTGTCGGCGTTCGTGCCCATCCCCCCCATTGTGGATGCCGTCACCGGAGCCGTTCCCGGAGACGCGTCCCTCGCTCGCCCGGCGCTCTACGTCGTCCTGGCCCCGATTTCGAATACGCTGGACGCCCTCACCTTCCTCACCATCGAGCGTGCCCAGGTCCTCCTCGGCACCTGGACCATCGCCCTCGCGCTGTGGGGCTTGGTGTCGGCGAAGAGCCGGCGGGGGCGGCTGGTTCGGATCATCCTCGCGCCGGTCGTGGTGCTCGCGCTGGCCGGAGCCGCCGTGATGTTGCCACGCCCGGTGCCCGCGCTCGAATCGGCCGACTCGGATGCCACGATCATCGACTTCCACTCCCACACGCAGGCGTCTCACGATGGACGCCACGGGTGGACCTTGGATGACCTGGCTCGCTGGCACGCCGACCAGGGGTTCCAAGCCGCCTATGTCACCGATCACAACGTGGTGTTCGCCGGCCGCTCCGGAGACCCCATCCCGCTGCTGCCGGGCGTGGAGTGGAGCGTATACCGGCAGCACATCGTGGCCCTGGGCCGGGCGCAGCCCATCGACCGGGATGCCTTCTCGAAGGACACGCCGGGGATGCTCAAGCTCTTCGACGTGCTCCATCAGCAGGGCGCGCTGGCCATCGCCTCGATCCCGGAATACTGGGAAAACCACCGCGAGGACCTGGAGCAATTCGTCACCGCCGGGGTGGACGGCTTCGAGATCGTGAACTGCGCGCCCAAGGCCCTGCGATTCTCGGCTGGGGCCCGCACCGACGTGCTCGACCTCGCCCGCGGGCACGATCTGCTGGTGACGGGAGCGAGCGACAACCACGGCTGGGGGAAGGTCACCTGCGTCTGGAATCTTTCCCAGGTCGGAGCCCGGGGTTTCCGGGCGAATGAAGTGATCGCCCGCTCGCTGGCCCTGGCCCAGGGGAACCGGCCGGCGTGGACCGCCGGATTCGATCAGCCGTGGCTGATGCTCAGGTCCCTCACCGCCAGCGAGCGGACCAGCTGGCTCACCTGGATCTCGGTGTACCTCATCTATATGAGCGTCCCCCGCCGGAAAGGCCGTCCGGGCAGCATCGGGATCCTGGCGCGGGACCTCACCGCCGGTTGAGATTGAAACCGCGGCCCCGCGCCGGCGTAGACCGGGTGAGCCTGCACTCAACGTCAGGGCATCACCCCTCGTAGGAACCGTGCCGGTCCACCACCACAGCCAACTCGGAGCATCGATGCGACTTGTTCACCACGTTGCCCTGCTGAGCGTCCTGATCCCGGCGGGGTTGTCGGCCCAGACGGCCGGGACGGCGCTGCCCCTCAAGCGCACGCCGACCCCGACGCATCCCGAAATCACGGCGGAAGACCTGATGTCCCGCCTGTACCTCTACTCCGACGATTCGATGCAGGGTCGGGAAACGGGGCAGCTCGGTGACTTCAAGGCGACGACCTACATCGCCGCCGAGGCCAAGCGGATGGGGCTCCTGCCCGCGGGAGACAGCGGGACGTACTTCCAGACCATTCCATACAAACTGCGGGCGTTCGATGCCACATCGACCATCACGGTGGGCAGCACCACTCTCAAGGCCCCGGCGGACTTCCTCGTTCTCGGCGGCGACGCGACGCAGCTTTCGGCGCCGGTGATTTACGGCGGCGACCTGAACGATTCGACCCGGAAGGATCTGGACTCCACCGCAGTGAAAGGCAAGATGGTCGTGTTTACCGCCACCGGGGGGCTGAACTTCCGGCAGGCGCGTCGCCCGCCCCGGGTGAAGGGCGCGGTCGCGGCGATCATCGCGGGGCTGGACAGCTTCCCGCCACAGTTCATGGGATTCCTCACGCGGCCGCGCGGATTCGTGGACGACCGCCCGGCCGGCGCGCCGGCGCCGCTTCCCAACATCCTCGTCTCGAACGCCGCGGCGGCGACCTTCTTCACCACACCGATGGCACAGCTCACCGTGGGTACCCCGGGCGTCAACGCGACCTTGAACCTGAAGTTCGTCGTGACCCCCATGCCCTATCCCTCGCGGAATGTGATCGGAATCGTGCGGGGATCGGATCCCAGGCTCGCCGGTGAGTACGTCGCGCTGGGTGGCCACAATGACCACATCGGCATGACCCAGCGCCCCGTGGACCACGACTCGATGCGGATCTTCCTGCGCGTCGTCCGCCCCGAGGGCGCCGAGCAGAACGGCAAACCGGCCACCGGGGCCGAGCAGGCCGAGGTCGACTCGCTCCTCGCCGCATACCGCAAGGCGCACCCCGGCACTGCCCGCCTCGATTCGATCTCGAACGGCGCGGATGACGACGGCTCGGGAACGGTCTCGGTACTCGAGATCGCGGAACGCATCTCCACCCTCAAGGTGAAGCCCAAGCGGTCGGTCATTTTCGTATGGCACGTGGGCGAAGAAAAAGGTCTGCTCGGCTCGGCTTATTTCACCGACCACCCGACCGTGCCGCGGGATTCGATCGTGGCGCAGCTCAACATCGACATGATTGGGCGGGGCGACGCGGCCGATGAAACCGGCCGGGCCTGCAAGCTTGAGGCAGGCGCCAACCCGCCGCGCTGCGACGCCGCGGCGGCCGCCGGCAGAGGCTTCGACACGACGAGCACCCCCCTGCACGGGAACCCGAACTACCTGCAGCTGATCGGATCGCGTCGCCTGTCCACCGAGCTCGGCGATCTTATCGAGAAGGTGAACACCGACGACAAGCACGGCCTGGTATTCGACTATTCCGAGGACACGAACGGCCATCCCACGAACATCTACTGCCGTTCGGATCATTACGAGTACGCTCGCTACGGCATCCCCATCGCCTTCTTCACCACGGGCGGGCACGCCGACTATCACCAGGTGACCGATGAGCCCCAGGAGATCGACTACACCCATATGGCGCGGGTCGCCAATCTGATCGAGGATATCGCGGTCCACGTCGCGAACCTTGATCACAGGATAGTCGTAGATCATCCCAAGCCCGACCCGTTTGGAGCGTGTCAGCAATAATCGGGAAGGGCAAAGGCTAGGTGCGGCGGGAAGTGGCCAGGACAACACGTTCTGGCCACTTTTCATTGCGATGCCAAATCAGGTCGCTGATGCCGTGAGGCTCCGGACGTGGGCCATTCGGGTGCTCTCCACTGGTTGGACCACGCCGCCCGACGTGGACTCCGATACCTGGCGGCTGTTTCTCCGTGCTGAGCGGTGCGCCGTGGCGCTCTCGACGCGCGCCGAGGGAGATGGACCACCCATTCTCCATGCCCTCGCCACCGTCGAGCTCCAGCGGATCCTCTCCGCCCAGGCCCAGATCGAGCGGTTGGGCCAGGTCGCCGCAGACGTGGGGCTTCGGGTCGCGGTGCTGAAGGGAGGGCGGCATGCCCTCATGCCCGGGCACGCCGTGAACCTCGATGACGTCGACGTGCTGGCGGAACCCGGAGAGGAAAACACCGTCGCGGCCTTTCTTGACCGGACGGGTTACCGGACCGTGAGCCACACCAATGAGGCGCACCTGGGGACGCGGGCGACTGCGGACGCGGTTTCGGTGGAAGTACACTTTGCAATCCGGGAGCTGGGGCCCGTCGCCGAGCTGTGGCACGATGCGCGGCCCTTGCAGGGGCACCCCGGAGTCTGGGAGCTCGCTCCAGTCGATCACGCGCGCCACGTCCTGTTCCACGCGGTGAAAACCCACGCGTATCGGCGCTCCGTCTTGCGCGATCTCATCGTGATCGGGGAAGCGGACGCCCGCCTCGACGAGCCCCTGCGGGCACGCTTCGATCGGCTGGTCGCGGGAGACTCCGCGCACCGCGCGCTGACGCGGACCCTGAACCAGGCCCGGACGCTGCGTGATGGGGGGAATGGCGATTTCTTCATCGCCGAGGCGGCGGCGCATTACTCCCTTCTCACCCCCGCCGTCGCCCGCCTCGAACGCCGGCTCGGTGGGCAGGTTTCCCGCCGGGTGTTCACCCTCCTGGACGACCGCGCGGCCAGAAGAGCCTACTGGGAGCACGTGTGGCAGGGCAGTCCCCAGTCCCCCTGGCGGTTTTTCGAACCCCTCGAAGACCGGAGCCCCGGCCTCGCTCGGTGGGTCCGGCGACTCCTGCGCCTCGCCCGGGCACCCGTCGTCGACCTGTTCGCGGCCCCCATAGCGCGGCGGGCTCGCCGCCTTGCCGCTCGCTACCCCTCGGCCGACAGCGACGCCAGGACATCCGCCATCCGCTCGGCGGACGCATAGGAATCGGACCCGAGGGACAGGCGCCGCGGCGGCCGGCAGCGGGACGCCGCGGTGCTGAGGAGATCGAGCACCAGCGAGGCGGCGCCCCGATCCAGCAGGACCCACGGCGACTGGCGCACCAGCTCGGCCAGGGCCTCGGCGGGATCGGCGACCGTGACGCTGGTCGACTGCTTCGCGGCTACCCGCGGGAGCAGGACGCCGGCAAGAGGGGCCGTAGTGCGCCCCTGCCCAGGGAAGAGGTCAGCGGGCGGCCGGGCTCCCCGTACTCCGGAGCGATCACCCCGCTCCCACCCGGTATCGAGATGAAAGGGTCGCACCCATCCCTCCACGGTCACCCCGCGCTCGGCCGTTGAAAGGATGACCTGGTCATCGGAGAGGTAGGACCATCCCGCGCGGCACAGCGTGGCACAGGTCGTGGACTTCCCGGAGCCCGAGTCGCCCACCAGGACCCAGGCGCCCCCGCCAGTCGGCGGCGCTACGGCCGCGCCGTGAATGAGCGCCCGCCCCATCCCCGCGAGGAGCACCCCCGCGGCGATGGTCAGCATCCCATAGACGTCGGCTTCCCCGACGTCCGCCGAACCGGAAGGCACGCGCAGCACCGCGCGACCGGTCGAGAGATCGACATCCCCCCCGGCCGCCTCCCCTCTCAGGATCAGGTATCGATCCGACATCCATCCGCGCACCGGCCCCACCGTCAGCGTCGGCATGGTGCCGGGAGCCTCGGCGGCGTCACCTCCCTTGATCTGAATCGAGGCGCGGGGAGCCCCCACCAGCGCGGCCAGCCCCAGGGGCAGCCATCGCGCAGCGAAGCCCGCCGCTGCCTCCTCGATGGTGATACCGAGTGCGCCGTCGGCGGTGAGGGAAAGAGGGAGAGCCACTATTCCACCAGGCGAGCTTCGCGGAGCCGCTCGACCAGGCGGTCGACCTCGAGCGTCGCGGTACTCTGGTCCACCGTGAACTCGCGCACCAGGCGCTGGGCGAGCGCTTCCCGGTCCTCACCCGCTTCGATGCCCTTCCACACCTCCGCGCCCGTGGCGTTGAGCCGGTAGTAGCGCTTGGTCTCGAGATGGAGGATGATCGCCTCACCCGCCAGCTGAGCGGCGAACACGTCCCTGGCGACGCGATGTCCGGAAGTGGACATGGCTACGGTCGAATCGCGGCCGGGTGCCCGGGAGTTCCGGGCCCGACGTCGATGGCGTGGACTTCGGCCGGGACAGCCGGGTCGATCCAGACGAGTGTGGGGGTGGATCCCTGCTCCAGGAAGACCAGCCTGCCATCAGGCAACCAGGCCGGCTCGCCGTTCTGGGCCGACGTCGGCGTGAGCACGGCGACCGCGTGGGTGGCCAGGTTCAGGATCGCAATGCGGGCACCGCCCCCGGCGCCCGACGCGAACGCCACGCGATTCCCGTCCGGGCTCCAGGACGGCTCCACGTCGGGCGCAGTGTCGGGGAGCATCTGGGTGATGGCCATCCCGTTCAGGGTCAGCTGGTAGAGCCGGGCCGAACCAGAGGTGGTGGATACGAACACCACGCGATCGGACCCGGGCGACCAGGCGGGAGAGGCGTCGACGGCGCCACTGAAATCGAGCGAGTCCGTGACCCGGACCGCGCCCGATCCGTCCGCGTTGGAGATCCACAGACGCGGCACACCGCCGTCGTCCCGCGTGTACGCGAGCCTGGTGCCGTCCGGGGAGAGCGCCGGATCCGCCTCGTTGGCGGCGGTCGTGGTGAGCCGCAGGGCGGTCCCGCCCACCGCGGGGATCGAATAGAGCTCGCGGTTTCCGTCCCGATTCGAGACGAACACTATGGTGCCCGCGGCCGACGTGGGCTGCCCGTCATCCGCCGTGTCGGTGGTGAGGCGGAGGGTGTCGGCGCCATCGATGCGCGCGCGGTAGATGTCGCGATTGCCCCCGCGCAGCAGATCGAAGGTCAGCGCGGGAGGAGGCGTGGGACCGCCGCCGTCACCGCAGGCCCACAAGGCCAGCGCGACGGCGGCGATCCACCGGCTGGTCACCGGGTGCCGTGGTAGATGCCCGACCCGACGGCGAGGACGTCGGTGGCCGACGAGCCCCAGATGCCGAGCAGACTGAAAGTCGCGGTGGAAATTCCGGTGCTCTGGACCGTCCAGGCCGTGCCGTTGAAGTGCAGCAGGACGCCCCCACCACCGGCGTACACGTCGGTGGGCGACGAGCCCCACACCGCGACCAGGATATGGGTCACCGGACTGGTTTGGGCGGTCCAGGTGGAGCCGTCGAAGAACCAGATCGCGCCGCTCGCGCCCACGGCGAAGACGTGGCTGGCATCGAAAGCCCAGACTCCGTTGAGGTCGAAAGTGCCCTGGGTGGTGGTGGTCGTCGTCGAGCCGTCGTAGTGGATGATCTTCCCGCCCACGCCCACCGCCCAGACATCGTTGTCGGACGTGCCCCAGACGCCGAGGAGGTCGACCGTGCCCGTGTCCGACACCTGCGTCCAGTTTCCGGTCCCCGCGTGCCCGTGAAGGATGATGCCACCGGCGCCGACCGCGTACACTGACGTGCTCGAGGCGCTCCAGAGCGCGTTGACGTCTCCCGGCACGGTCAACGTGTCCGACGTCCAGGTCGTGCCGTTGGTCGAGTGACTGATGACCGTGTTCCCATCGGTGTCGGCGGCCCCCGCCGCGTACAGGTCGCTCGGTCCGCTGCCGCCGATGGTGTTCAGGTAGTCCGCTGCGACGCTCGCGGCAAACGCCCACGCGGAGCCGTTGTTGTGGAGCACCACCCCGTTGCCTCCAACCGCGTAGGCGTTGGTGGACCCGGTCCCCCAGACCGCGTTGAGCCCGTCGGCGAGCTCCTGCAGCGAGTTGGTCACGGTGCTGCCGTCGGTGCGGAGCACGGAGCCCAGCTGTCCGCCGGCGAAGACATTGGTCGAGCTACTGCCCCACACCGACAGGATGTTCGCGGGGAACGAGGTGGTGATGGGGGGCCACGTCGCGCCGCCGTCAGTCGAGTGCAGGATGGTGCCCGCTTCCCCGACCGCGTAGATGTCGGACGCCGAGGTGCCCCAGACCGCGTTGAGCGCGTTCGACTGGCCGCTCAAGATCGTCGTAACGCTTGAACCGTCGTAGTGGAGAAACGCGCCCCCGGCGCAGGCCGCGTACACATCGGTGTTCGAGCTGCCCCAGACCCCGAAGCAGTTCACGTTGCCCGTGACCGCGCCCAGCTTGTCCCAGGTGGTCCCATTGAACTTCCAGAGCTGGCCCAGGCTGCCGACGGCGAACACCGCCGTGTCGGAGGCCCCCCACACCGAAGCGAAGTTCTGTGCAGCGGTGTCGGCCGCGGCGGTCCAGCCCGTCCCGTCGTTGTGGAGGATCGTGCCGCCGT
>DATMOQ010000291.1:0-8207 GCA_035568195.1 Gemmatimonadales bacterium | reverse complement strand
TTCGTCACCGACTGGATCTTTCTGGGTGCGGCCGCCCTCACGGTCCTGTTCTCGTTCCGCTACCTCGAGCGCGAGCAACTCCTGGCCCCCGAGTACTACCCGCTGCTGCTCTTCGCCGTGCTCGGGATGATGCTGATGGGCGGCGGGGAAGACCTGATGGTGATCTTCCTCGGCCTCGAGTTGATGTCGATCTCCGTTTACGTGCTGGCGGGGTTCAACCGGCGCAGTCCACGGGCCGCGGAGGCGGCGCTCAAGTACTTCCTGCTGGGCGCCTTCGCCTCCGCGTTCCTGCTGTACGGCATCGCCCTGATCTACGGCGCCACCGGCACCACCAACCTGACCCTGATCGGGGTCCAGGTCGCGACCCTGGGCGTGGGGCACCTCCCGCTGCTTCTGATCGGCGTGGGCCTCCTCCTGGTGGGGTTCGGCTTCAAGGTGGCCGCCGTGCCGTTCCACATGTGGGCCCCCGATGTCTACGACGGCGCGCCCACGCCCGTCACCGGGTTCATGGCCACCGGTGTGAAGGCCGCCGCGTTCGCGGCGCTCTTCCGCGTCGTCATCGAAGCCCTGGGCAGCGCCGGCGGCTGGCCCCTCATCCTCACCGGTCTCGCCGTCGCCACCATGGTCGGCGGAAATCTGATCGCTCTGGCCCAGCGCTCCGTGAAACGCATGCTCGCGTATTCGTCCATCGCGCACGCCGGCTACCTGCTGGTCGCCGTGGTGTCCGGCGGTGCCGGCTCGGCGGCGTTCCTGTTCTATCTCGTTGCCTACGGGATCACGACCATCGCGGCATTCGCCTTGCTCGCAGCCAAGGGCAAGGGCGGGGAATCGGATGTGCGGGTGGACGACCTGTCCGGGCTGTCCACCAGCCGGCCGTGGCTGGCGTTCGCCCTCACCATCGCCATGCTCTCACTCCTCGGGTTCCCGGGGACCGCCGGTTTCATCGGGAAGTGGTACATCCTGGTGGCGGCGGTCGGGGCGGGGCATACCCCCCTCGCGATCGTGCTGGTGCTGACCAGCGTCGCGTCGGCCGGCTACTACCTCCCGGTGGTGATGGCGATGTACATGAAGCCCGCGCCGCACGCGGAGGCACACGCGGGGATGGGGTTCGACCGGATCGGCCGCGTCACCCTCGCCGTCGCCGTGGTGGCCATGCTGTGGTTCGGCGTCGCCCCCGGGCGTCTGCTCGAGCTCTCGCGGGTTTCCGGCGCGAGTCTCCGCGCCGCCTCCGCGGCCACGCAGCCCGCCACCGGCCGCTGACCTTGCACCGGGACTCCCCGGTCATGCGCGTTCCCCAGACCATCTTTCGTCAGTACGACATCCGCGGCGTCGTCGGTGAGCAGCTCACCAACGACGTCGCCAATGCCGTGGGCCAGGCCTTCGCCACGCTGGCCCGGGCGCAGCTGTCGCGCGCGCCCGTCTTGGCGGTGGGGCGTGACAACCGGCCCTCCGGTCCCGATCTGGCCCGTCACGTCCGGGCCGGCATTGCCGCCGCCGGAGGGCGCGCCGTGGACGTGGGTGAGTGCCCCACCCCAGCGCTCTACTTCGCCACCCACACGCTGACGGTCGACGGCGGCCTCCAGGTCACCGGATCGCATAACCCTCCGGAGTTCAACGGCTGCAAGATGGTGCTCGCGGGCGAAGCGGTGGCGGGAGAGCGGATTCAGGAGCTGTACCGCATGATTTCCGGCGACGCCCTTGACCGGATGCCGGGGGGCAGCGAAGCCGCGCATCAGGGCCTGCTGGACGCCTACCGCGAGGCGATCGTCACGCGGAACGCGCCGCTGGCCCGGCCGCTCAAGGTGGTGGTGGACTGCGGGAACGGCGTGACCAGCCTCGTCGCCATCGAGACCCTCCGGCAGGTGGGCGCCACGGTCGTCCCGCTGTTCGCCGAGTCGGACGGGCGCTTTCCGAATCACCATCCCGATCCCACCGTCGTCGAGAACCTGCACGACCTCCAGCAGGCCGTGGTGCGGGAGGGGGCGGAGCTGGGCATCGCGTTCGACGGCGACGGGGACCGGATCGGAGCGGTGGACGAGGCGGGGACCCCAATCTTCGGCGACACGCTGCTCATCCTATTCGGCCGGGACCTGGCCCACCGCATGCCGGGACGTCACGCCGTGATCTTCGACGTGAAGTGCTCCGAGGTCCTGCCGCAGATGCTCGCCAAGGCCGGGCTCGAGCCGGTGATGTGGAAAACGGGACACTCCCTCATCAAGCAGAAGATGAAGGACCTGCATGCGCCTCTCGCCGGAGAGATGAGCGGGCATATGTTCTTCGGGGGCGACTGGTTCGGGTTCGACGACGCGCTCTTCGGCGCCGCCCGGCTCCTGCACTACGTCGCGCGCGAGGGGGGCCCCCTCTCCCGTCTGCTGGCCGATCTCCCGCGCACCGTCAACACCCCCGAGCTCCGCGTCGATTGCCCGGACGAACGAAAGTTCGACGTCGTGGAGCGGGCCGCCAAATATTTCGCCGCCAAGTATCCCGTCTCCACCCTGGATGGCGTGCGCATCACCTTTCCCACCGGCTGGGGCCTGGTCCGCGCCTCCAATACGCAGCCGGTGCTGGTCCTCCGTTTCGAGGCCGCCACCGCCGCCGACCTGGAGCGGTATCGGGCCGAGGTCGAGGGCTGGCTGGCCCGGAACGGCGGGGGCACGGGGTGACTCGCCGGCGCTGGGCGCTGCTGGGCGCCGCGGCCCTCCTGGTCGCGGTGCTGGTCGGGGGCCGATGGTCCGCGATGCAGACCGCCGAGCGCGCCTGGGCCGCCACCATCCCGCACGGCGCGGCCTATCTCCACGTCGCGGCGCTGGCTCGCACCGTCCAGTGGCTCGTGGTGCTCGCGGCCACGCTGTGGGGGATTGGGCACTGCTACCTGGTGTACCGCGCCATCGGCTCGGTGCAGATGCCGCGACGCCTGGGCGACATCGAGATCGTCGAAGCGGTGCCGCGCCGCCTCCTGGTCACCGTCACCCTGGTCGGCGGAGTGCTTTACGGCGGCGCGCTGGTCTGGGCCACGGGCGACGTGTGGCGGCAGGCGGTGCTGGCGGCCACGCCGCCGCACTTCGGCGTGACCGATCCCGTCCTGCACCTGGATCTGGGCTACTACGTGGGTGAGCTGCCCTGGGCTCGGGCCCGGCAAGGCATGCTCCTGCTCGCCACCGTCACCGCGACCCTGCTCGTCGCCACGCTGTATGCGTCCATCGGATCGATCCGGGTGCAGGCGGGCCGGCTCACCGCCAGTCCCCACGCGCGGACCCATCTGGGCGTCATCCTCGCGGGCCTCGCGCTCGCCTTCGTCTGGGGCGCGCATCTCGACGCCGCCGAGACCGTCACCGGGCTGGTCGGCCCCGTCACTCCCGAAGCGATCGCAGTCCGCGGTCCGGGAGCCGACGTGGTGGTGGTGATGGCCCTCATCACGGCCGCCCTGAGCGCCGCCTGGGGCTGGTGGGACCGACCCGGAGCCGTGGGTGCGTCCTGGCTGGCCCTGCTCGTCGCGATGCTGGCGGCTTACGTGATTCTCCCGCCGGCGACGCACACTACCAATCCCCTGTCCACCGCCGATACCGTCATGCTGCGCGACCGTGCCACACTCAACGGAGTGGCGTTCGGCGCGACGGCGGAGAGCTGGACGCCTCCCGCCGTTCCACCGCTCGACGCGGCCGCGACCATTCCCCTCTGGGATCCCAGTCGCATCAGGACGCGGGCGCAGCACGACAGCGTAGTGGGGACCGGCCTCGCGGTTCAGGGTGTCCGCTTCGATCCGTCCGGGCGCTGGTTTCTGGGCCTTTCCCCCGACGGGACCGGGCTGCTGCGGGTCTCCCCTCCGCCCTCGTGGCAAACCGTGCATCAGGGAGCCTGGGCCCACGCGCCGGGCCCCCTGTGGGTTCGCGAGGTGGACTCGGGGCTGGTGTTCACGCGCTCGCCCACAGGACCCCGCACAACCTGGTTCGGCGCGGGGTTCCTGGACTACGCCGTGGTCGACTCCGGGACCATCGCCGGCATCCCGATCACCGGAGGATGGCGCCGGCTGGCGCTCGCCTGGGCTCTGCAGGCGCCCGAGCTCACCCGCGCCACCGTGAACGGCCGCACCCTCGTGTGGCGCCGTGACGCCGGGGAGCGATTCTCGACCCTGGCCTCGTTCGCACAGTTCGACGCGCCGGTCCCCACGCTGGTCGGAGACTCCCTGTGGTGGGTGTCGTGGGGATCGGTGGAGGGGGAGACGTTCCCGCTGGTCGACACGGTGATGCTGAACCGACGAATCCTCCGGTATCGGCACCCCGGACTGGTCGCGGCCGTGAACGCCGTGAGCGGCACCACTCGATTCTGGCTCTCACCCCGGACCGATTCTCTCACCGCGGCGTGGGCCCGCATCGCGGCCCCGCTCATCGAGCCCGCCGACTCCATTCCGTCCGGACTGCGGGACGCGCTGCCCTATCCCGCCGAGGCCTTTGCCATCCAGTCCCGCATCCTGGGACATACGCTGGCCGGGGACAGCGCAGCGCACTGGCAACCGGTGGCGGGCGAGCCCTTCACGCTGGCCGCTCCCGGCCCCGGCGACACCGCGCGGGCCACGTGGCTGGCGCAGGCCTTCGTCGATTCCGCGACGCACCGCATTCTGGGAGGTGTCCTGGCGGGGACGATGACCCGATCGGGACCGCGCTTGTTCTTCTGGACTCCGGCACCGGTGCCGATTCCGAAACCACTGTGGGGTGACCCGGAGCGGCACGCCGGCGTGCTGCGGGTCTGGCCCACCGACGCCGGCGTGCTCACGGTTCAGGCGCGTTTCTGGCAGCCGCAGGACGGCCCGGCCCTGGCGCAGCTCGACAGCGCTTTCGTCTCCCTCGGCACCGATACGGCGGGAGACCTTTCCACGCCGGCCGCCCTGCGCGCGCTCCTGCGGGGGCCGGAGCTCGCCGATGGCACGCCGGCCGCGAGTCTTCGGCACGCCCGGGCGCTCCTCGCGCGCATGGATTCGGCGCTCGCGGCGGGACGAGTCGCGCGCTTCGGGGTGCTCTACGACAGCCTGCGGGCCTTGCTCCGCGGCACTTCGCGAGCCGTTGCCCCCTCTACCGGCCCCCGCTAGGTTGCGCCGCCGTGACCCTCGGCCGGCGGAGCACCGATACTCCACGCGTCATCGTGGTGGCGCTGGGGGGCAACGCCGTCGCCCCGCAGGGCGAGCGCCCGACCATCGGGAATCAGTTCCGGCATACCCGGCAGAGCCTGGCCCCCATCGTCGAGCTGGCGAGAGCGGGGTGGGGCATTGTCCTCGTTCACGGCAACGGCCCGCAGGTGGGCGACGAGCTGGCGCGGAACGAGCGGGCCGCGGAACAGCTGGAGCCGCTCCCGCTGGGCGTGCTGGTCGCCGCGACGGCGGGCTGGATGGGTTACATGATCCAGCAGTCTCTGCAGAACGCGCTCCGCAAGGCGGGGATCGACCGCCAGGTGATCACCGTGGTGACGCAGACGCTGTGCGACGCCGGTGATCCGGACCTGCGAACCCCCACGAAGCCCATCGGCCACGCGCTGGACGAACCGACGCGGGCCCGGCTGGTCGCGCGGGGCGTGCCGGTCCGCGAAGAGCGGCCAGGTCGATGGCGCCGGCTCGCGCCCAGTCCGCGGCCCGTCGCGGTGGTCGAGCGCCGCATGATCGCCGACCTAGCGGGGCGCGGCCACATCGTGGTGGCGTGCGGAGGCGGCGGCCCGCCCGTGTACGACGACGAGCGGCTGGGCCTGGAGGGATTGGACGCGGTGGTGGACAAGGATCGGGTGGCCGCGGTGCTGGGGCGGGAGCTTGAGGCGAGCGCCTTGCTCATCCTGACTGACGTGGACGCCGTGTACCGGAACTTCGGGACCCCGGGTCAGGAGCGGATCTCCCGACTCTCGCTGGCCGAGGCGGAGCGCCTCCTGGCGGGAAGCGAGCTGGGCTCGGGCAGCATGCGTCCCAAGGTCGAAGCGGCCGCGGACTTCGTGCGGCACGGGGGGGCGCGGGCGACCATCGCCGAGCTGGCCAGCGGGCTCCGCGCGCTGTCGGGTGAAGCGGGAACGACCATCACGAAGGAGCACGGGTGAATCTGCACGAGTACCAGGCACGGGACATTCTCCGCCGGCACGGAATTCCGATGCCCGAAGGCGCCGTCGCGTCGACGGCCGCCGACGTGAGGGCCATCGCCCAGCGGCTCGGCGGCACGGTCGTGATCAAGGCGCAGGTGCACGCCGGAGGCCGGGGCAAGGCCGGCGGCGTCAAGCTGGCCAAGACGCCGGCGGAGGCCGAGCAGGTCGCGGCGAAAATCCTCGGGATGCAGATCAAGGGACTCACGGTCGAGAAGGTGCTGGTGGTGCCCGCCGCCGACATCGCGTCCGAGAGCTACGTGGGCTTCATCGTGGACCGCGGCACGCAGCGGCCGGTCTTGATGGTGAGCGCCGCCGGCGGCGTCGACATCGAGGAGGTTGCCGCCAAAACCCCGGAGAAGATTCACCGGCTCGCGGTGGATCCCCGATACGGGCTCCTTCCGCATCAGGCGCAGTCCCTGGCGTTCGGGCTCTACCAGGACGTGGTCCAGGTGCGGCAGGCGGCAGAGCTCATGCGGAAGCTGTACGACGTGATGTACGCCGTGGGAGCGTCGCTGGCGGAGATCAATCCCCTCGTCACCACGCCGGACGGGAAAGTCCAGGCGCTCGACGCCAAGATCGTGATCGACGACAACGAGCTGGATCGGCACCCCGACATCGCCGCCCTTCGGGACGCGTCGTCGGAGGCTCCCTCCGAGGTGCAGGCGCGGGAGGCCGGGCTGACCTTCATCAAGCTGGACGGCTCGGTGGGGTGCTGCGTGAACGGCGCGGGACTCGCGATGGCCACGATGGACCTGGTGAAATACTACGGCGGAGAGCCCGCCAACTTCCTGGACATCGGGGGTTCGTCCAATCCCCAGAAGGTCGTGAACGCGCTCCGGATCATCACCGCCGACCCCAGCGTGAAGTCCATCCTCTTCAACATCTTCGGCGGCATCACCCGCTGCGACGACGTGGCCAACGGCATCGTCCAGGCCACCACCGCCTTCCCTCTCAAAGTCCCCATGGTCATCCGGCTCACGGGCACGAACGAGAAGGAAGCGATGGAGATCCTCAAGAAGGCCGGCTACTCCGCGGGGACCGACATGGATCAGGCCGTGAAGGCCGCCGTTGCCCAGGCCCAGGGGAGGGCGGCGTGAGCGTCTTCATCAATAAAGACACGCGCCTCCTGGTGCAGGGCATCACCGGGCGCGATGGCTCGTTCCACACGAGGCAGATGATGGCCTACGGCACCCAGGTGGTGGCGGGTGTCACCCCGGGGAAGGGCGGACAGCGTTTCGAGAATCAAGTTCCGGTCTTCAATACCGTCGCGGAAGCCGTCGCGGCGGCGAAGCCCAACGTGACCGTGATCTACGTTCCCGCCGCGCTCGCCGCCTCCGCCGTCTTCGAGGCCGCCGACGCCGGGATCCCCCTCATCGTCTGTATCACCGAAGGCCTGCCGGTCCTCGACATGACGCGGGTGATGCCGTACATCCGCGAGCGCGGCGTCCGGCTCATCGGCCCCAATTGTCCCGGGCTCATCTCGCCGGGCCAGAGCAAGGTCGGCATCATCCCGGGGAACATCTGCACGCCGGGCCGGATCGGCGTCGTGTCCCGCTCCGGAACGCTGACCTACGAGATCATCCATCAGCTCACCGGAAACGGGTTCGGCCAGTCGTCCTGCGTCGGGATCGGGGGCGATCCCATCATCGGGACCAACTTCATCGACTGCCTCCAGGCCTTCGAGGCGGATCCGGCCACCGACGCGGTGGTGCTGATCGGCGAGATCGGGGGCACGGACGAGCAGCAGGCGGCCGAATTCGTGAAGGCAAAGATGAAGAAGCCGGTGGTCGGATTCATCGCCGGACAGACCGCGCCGCCCGGGCGCCGCATGGGTCACGCCGGCGCCATCATCTCGGGCGCCTCGGGCACGGCCGCGGACAAAATGGCGGCCCTCGCCGCCGCCGGGATTGCGGTGATGCAGCGGCCGGCCGACGTCGTTCCGTTGCTCAAGGAACGCCGGTGAAGCTCCGGGACGTCCTCGTCCCCCAGCACGTGGCGGTGCCGCTTCAGGCGCGCACCGTCCGGGAGGCCACGCACCGGCTGGCCGAGAAGCTCATTCAGGCCGGCGCGGTGGCCAATCCGGAGCGGCTCCTCGC
>DATMOQ010000290.1:0-3594 GCA_035568195.1 Gemmatimonadales bacterium | reverse complement strand
CGAGGAGCTGATCCGGCGGGTCCGGCGCGCCGTGATCGCGCGCAAGAAGGTGCAGGTCTTCAAGTCCCACCTGGACGCCCGCTACGCCGGTCTCTACTCCATCACGTCCCACGACGGCATCGCAGTCGAAGCCGAGCCGATCGACTCCTCCGAGCAACTGATGCGCCAGGTGGCCCCCGGCACCGAAGTCGTGGCGGTGGACGAGGCCCAGTTCCTGGATGACGGCCTGGTTACCGTCGCGAATGCGCTTGCCGATCGGGGGGTGCGGGTGATCCTGGCCGGAACCGACGTCGACTTTCGCGGACTGCCGTTCGGGGCCATGCCGACCCTGATGTGCGTCGCCGAGGTGGTCGACAAGTTTCAGGCGATCTGCGTGGTGTGCGGTGGCCCGGCGACGCGCAACCAGCGGCTGGTGAATGGGAAGCCGGCCACCTGGGATTCCCCGACCATCCTGGTGGGTGGCCGTGAGTCGTATGAAGCCCGGTGCCGACACTGCCATAAAGTCCCGAGGGTGGATGAGGATCAGACTGCACTGCTGTAAGCCATCAGCCATCAACTATCAGCCATCAGCGATCTTGCTGACGGCTGACTGCTGACGGCGCCGTGCTCAACGTCGGGCTCACCGGCAACATCGCGGCCGGAAAATCGACCGTGGTGGATCTGTTCCGGTCCTGGGGCGCGACCGTGATCGACGCTGATCAGCTCGCGCGCGACGCCCAGGCGCCCGGCACTGAAGTGCTGGCGGCCATCAGCCGCCGCTTCGGCGCCGATGTCCTGGCTGCCGACGGGTCTCTGGACCGGGCCGCCCTGCGGTCCAAAGTGATGGGCGATGACGCCGCCCTGACCGGTCTCAACGCCATCGTGCACCCGGCCGTGCAGCGCCGCCGGGCCCAGCTGCTCGAGGAGGCCCGCGCGCGCGGCGACCGCCTCGTGATCAACGACATCCCCCTGCTGTTCGAAGCTCTCGACCCGGCCCTGTTCGACGTCGTGGTGCTGGTCGACGCTCCCCCCGCCGTGCGGCGTGCGCGGCTCCGGCTCCTCCGGGGCCTCTCGAATACCGAAGCCGACGGCATGATCGCCGCCCAGATGCCGTCGGACCGGAAGCGGGCCCGCGCCCAGTTCGTGATCGACAACGACGGCACCAAAGAGGCCCTCGAAGCAAAGGCGCGGGCGGTGTTTGAGGAGCTGACCCGACGTTCCAACCCCTTGCCTTGACAGCATTTTCCCACTCCGATAACCTTCGCCGCGACTTCCCCACACCCTCCAGCACGGATCCGGGCCAATGGCCAACGTTCCCGCCGACCTCTCCTATACCGCCGAACACGAGTACGTCAAACCGACCAGCGACGCCTCGGTGATACAGATCGGAATCACCGACTACGCGCAGGGTGAGCTCGGTGACGTGGTCTACGTCGAGCTGCCCAAGGCCGGCGCCACGTTCGCCAAGGGCGCGGTGTTTGGAACCATCGAGGCGGTCAAAGCTGTTTCGGAGCTGTATTGCCCGGTGGCCGGGACCGTGGTGGAGGCCAACGGGGCGCTCGAGCAGGACCCCGCGGCGGTGAATCGCGAGCCCTACGGCGCGGGCTGGATGATCAAGCTGAAGGTCAAGGACTCGGGAGACCTGAAAGGCCTGTTGAATGCCGCCGCGTACGAGAAGCAGATCGGTAAGTAATTCCTCGCCCTCCATGGCCATAGCGCCCGCTTCGCTCATTCATCCTGACCGCTTCGCTTCCCGTCACCTCGGCCCCGATCCCGACGACGTGCGGGAGATGCTGAAGGTGGTGGGCTACAGCTCGCTCGACGCCTTCATCGATGCGGTGATTCCGGAAGACATCCGGTTCCGGAAGCCGCTCGGCATTCCGGCCGCGCGCTCGGAGCGGGAAGCGCTGGCGGCCCTGCGGACCCTCGCCTCGAAGAACCAGGTGTTCCGCTCGTACATCGGGATGGGATACTCGGATTGCATCACTCCTCCGGTGGTGCTGCGCAACGTCCTGGAGAACCCCGGCTGGTACACGGCCTACACGCCCTACCAGGCCGAGATCGCCCAGGGGCGCCTCGAAGCGCTGCTCAACTACCAGACGGTGGTGTCGGATCTCACGGGGCTGGAGGTGGCGAACGCCTCCCTCCTGGACGAGGGGACCGCCGCCGCCGAAGCCATGCACCTCACGGCCGCGGCCACCAGCCACGAAGGCCCGGGCACGTACCTGCTCGACGCCGGCTGTCACCCTCAGACCATCGCCGTCGTGCGCACCCGCGCCGAGGCGGTGGGGGTTCAGACCGTGGTCGCGGACCCCAGAAGCTTCGCGTTCAAGCCGGGTGTCATCGGCTGCCTGCTCCAATACCCGGGCACCGAAGGTGACATCCAGGACTTCCGGGGCATCGCCGAGAAGGCGCACGCCGCCGGCGCGCTCGTCACCGCCGCCACCGACCTCCTCGCGCTGACCCTGCTTACCGCCCCCGGAGAATGGGGGGCGGACATCGCGGTGGGCAACTCACAGCGGTTCGGGGTGCCCCTCGGTTACGGCGGGCCGCACGCCGCGTTCTTCGCGACGCGCGACGCGTACAAGCGACACCTGCCGGGCCGCATCATCGGCGTATCCAAGGATCGAGCGGGACGCCCCGCCCTCCGGATGGCGCTGCAGACCCGCGAGCAGCACATCCGCCGCGAAAAAGCCACGAGCAACGTGTGCACGGCGCAGGTCCTGCTCGCCGTGACCGCCAGCATGTACGCGGTCTATCACGGCCCCGACGGACTCAAGAAGATCGCCGAGCGCGTGCATGGCCTGGCCGCGATTCTGGCCGAGGGCGCCCGTCGGCTGGGCTACAAGATCGGCCACGCCGCGTTCTTCGATACCGTGGTGATCGAAGGCGAAGACGCAAAGATCAAAGAAGTGATCGCGGGGGCCAGGCGCCGGCGCATCAATCTCCGGTCCCTCGGCCCCACCCGCGTGGGCATCGCCCTCGATGAGACGACGGGCCTCGAGGACGTGGAGGACCTGGCCGCCGTGCTGGCGCTCGGAAAGCCCCTGCCCTTCAAGCTCGACGATCTGGCGGCCACGGCGAAGACCGCCATTCCGTCGGGTCTCACCCGGACCACACCGTATCTGACGCATCCCGTGTTCCACCGGCACCGGTCCGAGACCGAGATGCTGCGCTACCTGAAAATGCTCGAGGATCGCGACCTCTCGCTCACTTCGGCGATGATCCCGCTCGGCTCGTGCACCATGAAGCTGAACGCCACGACCGAAATGATTCCCGTCACCTGGGCCGAGTTCGGTAGGCTCCACCCCTTTGCGCCGCGCGATCAGGCCCAGGGGTACACCGAGCTCTTCCGCCAGCTGGAAGAGTGGCTGGCCGAGATCACGGGGTTCGCGCGGGTTTCGCTCCAGCCCAATGCGGGCTCGCAGGGCGAGTTCGCCGGCCTCCTGGTGATCCGTGCCTATCATCGCGCCCGGGGCCAGGCGCACCGGACCACGTGCCTCATTCCCCAGTCCGCACACGGTACCAACCCGGCGAGCGCGGTGCTGGCCGGGATGAACGTGGTGGTGGTCAAGACGGACGCCCAGGGGAACATCGACGTGGCCGATCTCACGG
>DATMOQ010000289.1:0-5644 GCA_035568195.1 Gemmatimonadales bacterium | reverse complement strand
CCCCTCGCCGTAGACACGCGAACCGGGGATCAGATCTTCAAACAGAACGACTATCACGGCGCCCCCACCAACACCACGTCGCAGATCCTGCAGCAGTCCATCGTGGGCGCCGCGCGGGCACCCACGGGTGAGGTCCACATCCGCGGCCAGCACGCCGAGTACACCTATTACGTGGACGGCATCCCGGTGCCGGCGGGGATTTCGGGGAGCCTGAACGAGCTCTTCGATCCGAACGTGGTGAATCAGATCGATTTTCAAACCGGCAGCTGGGACGCCGAGTATGGCAACAAAAACGCCGCGATCGTCAACGTTACGACGCGAATCCCGACCGGTGGGCTGCACGTCGACGCCTCGAGTTATGGGGGCTCGTACTCCACCAGCGGCGAGGCGCTGAGCGCCAGCACCAACGCCGGAAAGTTGGGGTTCTTTCTGTCGGGTTCCCGCCAAGCGACCGACATGCGTCGCGAGCCCGTGGTGGCCGATACGCTCACCGAAGCGGTGGAGAATTTCCATAACCACGGGGAGGACCTCTTCGCCTTCGGAAAGGTGCAGTACGTCCCTACCGACCGCGACGTGATCAACCTCGACCTGAACCGCTCCCGGACCCGCTTTCAGGTCCCCTTTGATTCGACCCAGGGCGTCATCGACGACAATCAGCAGGATATCAACGGCTTCGTGAACCTGGGCTGGCGGCACCGCTACGGGGAAAGCGAGATGGACCGGACCGGCGAGTTGTTCGTGGGCGGGTTCTTCCGGGACGGCAGTCTCCATTACACGCCGGGGAAGAACGACCAGCCCTCGTTCATCTTCTATCCCGACACCACCACCCCCTACAACGTCCAGGAGAATCGGAGCTTCCGCACCTTCGGCGTGAAGCTGGACTACACCCTGCAACTTCACCACGGCCTCGAGTTCAAGGCCGGCACCCTCCTCTCCGCGACCAGCGGCACCGAGGCCTTTACTACCGTCGACTCCGCCGGGAACCCGGGTCCCGCGTCCAACTCGAGCCTGAAGGGGAGTGACGTCGGCGTCTACCTCCAGACGGCGATCAGCCCGTCGGACCGCTGGGAGCTCCGGCTGGGCGCGCGATTCGACAATCACAACGCCCCCTTCGCCGGCAATCAGCACCAGGTCAGCCCGCGCATCAAGCTGAGCTTCTTCCCGACGCCGGCGACGACGCTCTGGGCATACTATGGCCGGCTCTTTCTGCCGACCAACGTGGAAGACCTGCGCGCGATCACGAGTGTGGCTCAGGGCGGCGTGGCCGCGGCCCCGACGCTTCCGGAGCGGGACGATTTCGTCGAGGTCGGGCTGGTCCACCGCTTCCCGGCCGGCGTGGTGACCAAATTGTCGGCCTACCACAAGTCCTCGAGCCCCGGGATCGACGACAACACGGTGCCCGGGTCCGCCATCACGACTTCGGTCAACATCGACCAGGTACGGATCACCGGTATCGAGGGCGTGATCGAGATCCGGCCGCCGGGCCCGGTGTCCGGTTACGTGAACGTCGGACTGAATCACGCCTACGGATTCGGCGCGATCACCGGAGGGTTCTTCCCCACGCAGCCGCCATCGGGCGCCTTTGACCTCGATCACGACCAGCGGCTCTCGAGCGTCGCCAGCGTGCTCTATTCCTCCAACGGGTTCTTCGTCGGGGCGACGGGCATTTACGGATCGGGGTTGACCAACGGCAATTCCCCGGATTCGACCTACGGTACGGGTCTGCTCGACTTCAACCGCTCCATCAAAGTCACTCCCAGCTTCATCCTCAACCTGAGTGCCGGGTACGCCATCGCGGTGGGGTCCGCGCTGATTCGACCCCAGCTCTACGTCGACAACCTGTTCAACCACAAGTACCTGCTCAAAGGGGCCTTCTTCAGCGGCGCGTCCTTTGGACGGCCGCGGACGGTGGAGCTCCGGCTCAACGTCGGCCTGTGAGCGGGACCTTGAAGTGGGGGCGGGCCCGGACGCCGCCCTCGCCGCGCACGAACCGCCTCATCGCCGAGGCGGTTCGTGCCGTGCGACTGTCGATCGCGGAGCTTTCGGCGGAATTGGGGATCACCTACGTGACGCTCTTCAACTACCGGCGGGGGAGGCGCCGGCGCATCCCGGTGCGCTTCGTGGCCAAGCTGTCGCGGGTCCTGCGCCGTCAAGCCAGGCGGATGCTCCATCTCGCCCGCCTGTTGAGCGAGGTCACCGCGGACGACGGGAGGTGAACTAGGGCAGGAACTGCCGGGTCGGCTGGGCCAGGGAAGTCAGCCAGCTGAACATTTCGTTCTGCCCGCGAATGAGGGCCCGGATGGCCGAGTCCTGCGCGGGGGTCAATACGGAGTCCGACAGGGCAGTGATCACGGGACCGGCGCTTCCGCTGTTCACGATCGCGAAGTCCGAGTCGTTGACCGTCACGGTCAGACCAATGGACGGGATGAGGCAGTAGACCGTGATGTTCCCGAGCAGCCGCACCCGCTGCCCCGAGGACGTGAAGGTGAAGTCCAGGTCGTAGAAGTAGTCGAAAGGGTCGCTCTGGGTGCGGGTCGCGAGCAGCCGCATTTGCGCCCCGAGCCCGGAGTCCGACACGGTGGCGTTCGCTTTCAGCTGTTGGTAGACCCCTGACAACGAATCCACGAATGTGAAGGTCCGTCCCGCCCCCGCGAGGCGTCCCGCCAGCACGCCGGCGTATCCGGTGGTCGTCCCGGTGTCGGATACCGCGTAGTCGGCGCTCTCGTTCCCGGGCGTGCCGGTGATGACGGTGTGAAGCGTCAGGGGACCACCCGGCGGAGACACATCGAACAGGTCGAGCGTGCCGACGGTCTGGAGGGGACGAAGCACGCCATTCAGCGAATCGACCGCGGGCAGGACGAATTCGACGCCTCCGGCGGGCCCGCCGCTGGTGGGGCCCGCCACGAACTTGGCGGTCACGCTGTCGTAGACGAAGATCCGGCCGAAATCGGAGTCGGGGATCACGCCCAGCGGCGAGAACATGGGAGCCGCCGCGGGACCGGCGCCGCATTGCGGGGCTCGCGCGGGTGCCGTCCCGGCGGGGACGAGCACCACCGACGCCAGGCCGGTGGACGACCGGATGGCCGGGCTGGTCCAGGTGGCCTCGAAGCCCGCGATGCCCGTGATGGCCGCCTCCGGGTCCTTCAGGTCCACCCCCGGCGGGGGCTTGTAGGGCGTCGTGGGTCCCGTCCCGTCACTCGGCTTGCAGGCAGCCACGACGAGCACGGCGCCCAGCGCCCACGCGCGGGCGCTACTGATCCAGGCCGGTGACATCGAGGATGATCAGCTCGGGGTTGGAGGGATTCTTGGCGCCGAAGGCATAGAGCCGCCCGTTGATCTCGGCCCACTTGCCGGTGTGGATGCCCTCGTACCCCGTGCCGTAATATGAGACGAAGGTCGGCGCCGCGGGATTCGCCAGGCTGTAGAAATAGAACCCGGAGTTGTTTCCCGTCTCGGTGGTGTACATCAGAAGCTTCCCATCCGGGCTCACCTTCACGTCACTGACCGCGCCAACCTGAGTCGTGAGAATCGTGTCGACCAGCACCGGCGTGCCGCTCGAGGTGCTCCAGACGCTCACCGCGCTGCCGGGCAGGCCGGTTCGCTGGCTGTGGTCCCAGCTGCCGGTGTAGACGTAGCCGGCCGCCGAGTCGACCGACAGGTCGGAGCTGTAGCGCTTCGGCACGTTGTTCCCCCCCGACACCACCGCGAGGTGGCCGGCCGAATCCGCGGACAGCTTCCAGAGGCCGGAAAGCATGTCGACGGCGTACAGGGTTCCGTTGTGCAGCTCGACGCCCCACGTGTAGGTGTTACCAGAGCCGCCTGGCTTCACCTCCGAAATCAATCTTGACGAAATGTCCCCCGACAACGTGCCGGACACGTCGATGGAGACGACGCCGCCGTTATAGTAGGCGGCGTAGAGAATCTGGTGCTGCTCGTCCATCCAGAAGTTGTGGGTCCCGACGCCCGCGAGATGGAAGAACCCCACCTCGGTGGGGTGGGTGAGATCGGAAACGTCGATGACGTGGATGTCCCCGACGCTGCTCACACCGACCACGCCAGGTCCCTCCTGGCCCAGAAACAGGTACTTCTTCTCTCCGTTGGGGTTCCAGAACCACCACGCGTTGTGAATCGAGGGCCCAGCGCTCACGTTGTCCGCGCTCGGCACCACCGACCCCAGGAGAACAGGATTCGTCGGAGTGCCCCCAGCCTGGCCGTTCCCCACGTCGTAGATCCGCACCCCTGAGTTCCAGATGCAGACCATGGCGATCCCGCCCCGGATAAAGGTGTCGTGGACGCCGTAGTTGGGCGGAATGGGGATGGTCGCGGCGAGGATGGGCGGCGCGACTGCGGTGGCGCGGAAGACGACGGTGTCGGGCAGCACCGGCGTGGTGGCGTACACCATCTCCACGCCTGTCGCGGAGTCGAGGGTCAGGGAGGTCGCGGCCCGGCCCCCCGCGTCACTGGCGACCTCGGTGTCGGATACGGTGCCACCCCCGGCGACCCGCCAGTGGACCGGGACGCCGGGCACCGGGTTTCCATACTGATCCCGGGTGCCCACCACCAGCGCGAGGGGAAGCGCATTTGCCGTGGTGAAGATCTGTGAGTCACCGCTGATCTTGACCAGCCCGGTCAAAGGGCCGGGGAGGGCGGTGCTGACGAATACGGCGGGCGCTTGAGCCTGGGCCAGGGACGCCTGGGTCAGCTGAATTCCCGACCTGGTGCCGAGCGTCAACACGGAAGCGGTGAGACCGCTGGAATCCGTGATGGACGTGGCGGCCGACAACCCACCCCCTCCGGTGAGGACCTTCCACGAGACGGTCAGTCCTGCCACCACCCGGCCCGTGGACAGGTCCGACACCCGCACGGCCAATGGCGTCCCCAGGACGTGCCCGACCGTGTCGCTCAGGGAATCGCCTCCGAACACGGCGATCTCGTATTTCGGGGCCGGCTGAGTGTCGCCGCCCGAGCAGCCGGCGATCGCGGCCATCAAGATCGCCACCACCAACACGTCCTTCGGCGCGATCATCGATCACCCATGGGCATCGGCATGGTCATTTCCATGTTCTCATACCGCCCCATCCGGTGCCCGGCCATCCCCCACGTCAGACGGATGCCGGTGGTCAGTGACCAATGATGTTCGGATCCATAGAACACGGCGGGATCGAAGACTCCACCGCCGACCTTCGCGATGCCGATCAGCGACCCCTCCACGAACGGCCGCCAGGTCACCTCCCAGACCCGCCCGGCGTCCACCGCGTAACCGAGGGTGCCGACGGTCCAGCGCGTGACGCCCAGGATCGAGTTCTCGACGATGGGGCGCACCACCCGATAGGGGTCGAGGGTCCGCTCATCCTCCGGCCGGTCGGTCCGCTCCAGCCGCAGGTACGGGTGATGGACTCCGGCACCCACCTGCGTTTCAAACAGCACGCTGCGCAGCGTGTAGACCCCCGGCGCCGCGCTCTGCGCCCACTCGAGCATTGCATACACCGGTCTTCCAAGAAGCGGTCTATCCCAGCGCACCGCTGTGCTCCACTTCACCGAGTTCAGGCCCTGGGCGTCACGGGTCTCCGGGGACCGGACGAAGGCGTGGGACCCTTCCCATTCCAGGCCGGCGGTGGGGCGGAGCGTGAGCCGCAGGGACCAC
>DATMOQ010000288.1:0-15194 GCA_035568195.1 Gemmatimonadales bacterium | reverse complement strand
GCCTCCAGCTTGATCCGCCCGCCGCCGTTGCCGATGGTGCCCGAGAGATGGTCGTTGCGCAGCTTCCGCACCTTCACCTCCACGCCCCCGAGATCGATTTCGCCGGAGCCCGTGTCGAGCTCGACGTCGGCTCCGAGTGTGGCGGGCACCGTCAGCGTGATGCTGCCCGATCCCGTGTTCCCATCGAGCGTCTGGATGCCGTCCACCAGGCCGATGTCGACGTCCCCGCTGCCGGTTTCGAGCGCGATCTCGGGCGCCTTGACGCTCGAGACGGTGATGCTGCCGGAGCCGGAGTTGAGCTCCAGGTGGCCGGTCGTGACGTGGTCGCCCTGCACATCCCCGGAGCCGGTTTCGACTTTGATCCCGGAGTCCGTCACCCGGGTCACGGTGACGTCGCCCGACCCCGTTTCGAGCTTCAGGTCCGCGGTCGCATCCGTGACGTGGATGTCTCCCGACCCGGTGCTGATCCCGAGGCTGCCCTTGGAGCCGGTCGCGCTGGCGTCGGAGGAGGAGAGGTCGACCTTGATCCGTCCCTCGACGTTGGTCACCGTCGCCTTGCCTACGCCCACGTGCATCGTGACACTCTTCCCGGCGGGCACCTTCACGGTGAGGTCCGCCCAGGCCTCGAGCCCCGAGCCCTCACCCCGGATCTTGACGCGGTGACCGCCGCCCTCGTCGCGCTCGCCGAACGTTCCGTCGTCGTTCACGTCGAAGTTCGTATTCGAATGACGTCCCATCGTCGGGTACACGATGACGTCTTCCGGATACAGCACCCGCAGGCCGTCGTGGCCGCGGACCGCGCCCGTCGCGACCGTGAGGCGGCCCGCGTCGCTCCCGCCGGTCTCGACGACCACTACCACGTCGCTCCCCGTCCCGGGCTCCACGCGGAGTACGCCGGCCAGGTTGTAGATGACGAGGTCATCCCCATGAATCGGGTAGGTGCCGCTTTGCGCGCTCAACGAGGGGGCTGCGATCAGCGCGAGAACGCCGGCGACGGCGAGGGGCGCGGATGAGATCCGCATGATGAGACTCCTGTTGGGGGTGGCTCCGGGGCCCTACGGGCGGGCCCGAACGGCCGTTTCGTGCAGCTTCAGAGTTGGATGGCCCCGGGGGCCATAAGGTTGGTTGAGAGGGTTCCCACCCTCCGCTACATTCTCCGGTTCAATGACCACCACGACTGTCGCGCCACCCCTGACCCGCCTCTCCGAGGAAGAGCAGATGTTCCGGGACGCGGTCCGGGACTTTGCCGAGCAGGAGATCCGGCCCCGGGTGGGGGCGATGGAGCGCGCGGCCCAGCTCGATCAGACCCTGATCCCCAAGTTCTTCGAGCTGGGACTGATGGGCATCGAGATCCCGGAATCCCTGGGTGGGGCCGCCGGCTCGCTGTTCCTCACGGTGCTGGCCGTGGAGGAGCTGTCCCGGGTGGACGCCTCGAGCGCCATCTTCGTGGACGTCCAGAACACCCTGGTCAACGCGCTGCTCCTGAAGTGGGCCTCGCCGGACGTCCAGCAGCGCTATTTCCCCAAGCTCTCCCGGGACGTGGTCGGCGCCTACGCGCTCTCCGAGCCGGCGTCCGGCTCCGACGCCTTCGGCCTCGAAACCAAGGCCACCAAGCGGGGGGACACCTGGATCCTGGACGGCCGCAAGCTCTGGATCACCAACGGGGCCGAGGCGGGCTTCTACGTCATTTTCGCGAACACGGACTTCGCCAAGGGCTACAAGGGGATTACGGCGTTCGCGGTCGAGCGCGGGTTCAAAGGCTTCAGCGTCGGCAAGAAGGAAGACAAACTCGGCATCCGGGCCTCCTCCACCTGCGAGCTGATCCTCGACCAATGCGAGGTCCCCGCGGCCAACGTCATCGGTGAGGTAGGACACGGGTACAAGGTCGCCATCGAGACCCTCAACACCGGACGGATCGGCATCGGCGCCCAGATGATCGGCGTCGCCCGGGGCGCACTCGAAGCGGCGCTGGCCTATGTGAAGGAGCGGAAGCAGTTCGGCAAGCCGGTCGCGGAGTTCCAGGCCGTCCAGTTCCAGCTGGCCCAGGCCGCCACCGAGCTCGAAGCCGCCCGGCTGATGGTGTACAACGCGGCGCGTCTCGAAGATGCCGGCGAGCCCTACACCATGGAAGCGGCGATGGCCAAGCTCTACTCCTCCCAGGTGGCGGAGCGGGTGACGTCGCTTGCGGTCGAGCTGTTCGGCGGGTACGGCTATACCAAGGAGTACCCGGTCGAGAAGTTTTACCGGGACGCCAAGATCGGCGCGATTTACGAAGGCACGAGCAACATGCAGCTCAACACCATCGCCAAGATGCTGCTGAAGTAGTGCGTACCGTCCGGACGGCCCGCCGCACTCACTCCTTCACCGAATCCGTCATCCGGGGCATGACCCGGCTCGCCAACGAGCACGGGGCCATCAACCTGGCGCAAGGATTCCCCAATTTCGCCGCGCCCGAGGTCCTGAAAGAAGCCGCCGCGCGGGCCATCCGGGACGATATCAACCAGTACGCCATCACCTGGGGCGCCAAGCGTCTGCGGAACGCCCTGGCGGCCAAGTACGCCGACTGGTACGGGCTCGAGGTCGATCCCGAGACGGACCTCACGGTCACCTGCGGCGCCACCGAGGCGATGGCCTCGGCCCTGCTCGCCCTCATCGATCCCGGCGACGAAGTGATCGTCTTCGAGCCCTTCTACGAGAACTACGGACCCGACGCGATTCTCTGCGGCGCCGTGCCGGTGTACGTGCCCCTGCTCGCGGGACAACCGCTGGACCTCGACCGTCTCAAGGCCGCGTTCACGCCCCGGACCCGGGCCATCGTGGTGTGCACGCCGAACAACCCCACCGGGCGGGTGCTGTCCCGTGGCGAGCTCGACGCCATCGCCGACCTGTGCCGGCGCTTTGACGCGTGGGCGGTGACGGACGAGATCTACGAGCACATCTACTACGAAGGCACGCACATCCCGATCGCCACGCTCGACGGCATGAAAGACCGCACCATCACCGTCAGCGGAGCGTCCAAGACGTACTCGATCACCGGATGGCGCATCGGCACCATCGTGGCGCCCGCCGGGGCCACCGCCGCCATCCGCAAGGTCCATGACTTCCTCACCGTGGGCGCGCCGGCGCCGCTGCAGGAAGGCGTGGCCGTAGCGATCGAGACCCTGGGACGGGATTACTACGCCGCGCTGGCGCGCGACTACCGCGCACGCCGGGACCTGCTCTGCGGCGCGCTGCTCCAGGCGGGCTTCAAGTGCACGCCCCCCGAGGGGGCTTATTACGTCATGGCGGACTTCACGGGACTCTCGGAGCTCACCGACGTGGAGTTCGCCCAGTGCCTCACCGCGGAGCACGGCGTGGCCCCGGTGCCGGGATCGAGCTTCTACAGTAAGCCGGAGATGGGACGAAACGAGGTTCGCTTCGCGTTCTGCAAGACCGATGATCTGCTGCAGGAAGCGGCCCGGCGCCTCAAGAGCGTCCGGCGCTAGTGGATCGTTACGAAGCTCGTGTCTGAGTAGCCCGCCAGCGTCACCCACACCAGCACCGAGCCGGTCGCCAGTGCCTGCACCTTCCCGGTGGAGTCCACGGTGAGGCGCGTTCCGTCCGACGTGTACCAGACGATCCCTTGCGTAGACGCGGGGAGTCGGGCCGCGTTCCGGGCGGCCGCCGTGAAGCGTCCGGTGTCCCCCACCGAGAGGGTCAGGTTGACCGGGGTGATGTACACGCTGTCGATCGGCGGATCACGCACGAAGATGCTGGTCGACGCCTCCACCTTGTCGATCCGCACCCGCACCGCACCCGGCCCGAACCACTCGGCGGTGACTTGCCCAAAGCCGTCCACCACGAGGACGGACGGCGTGAGGGAGGTCCAAATCGGGATGCTGTCGGGCACGGTCGGATGCCCGGAGGCGTCGAGGGGCTGCGCCACCAGAAGGACCGCGCCCCCGAAGGGGATCGAGTCGTTTTGGGGCACGAGGTTGATCGACGCCACCGGCTGCCGGACCGGAACGTAGTTCGGATCGCCCGCGCAGCCGGCGGCGAGCAGAAGGGCGAGAGTGAAGCCGGGACGCAACATGAGGAGCAGTTTGTTCGGCCGTACGCGCCGTGTCAATGAGCATCCAGTTCGTTTCGCGCTTCGAGCAGACGATCGACTTCCGCCGCCACCTCGCGCGCCAGCCCCAGGTCGGTGGTGACGCTTTCCACCGATCCCGTTCCGGCGTGAAGCTTGAGGAGGTTCAGGCGGATGGTCTCGAGCGCCGCCACCGCGTCCTTCAGGCGCGTCCGCACCAGCTCCCGGGCCTGACGCAGGTCGTCTTCACCCGTTCCTGGCCCCTGGGCTTCGGGGCCCAGCGCGTCATTGAACAGGTCGAGTCGCTGTCGCATACGACTCGCGTCCGACTCCAGTCGGTCCACCACGTCCGGGAGGTCCTTGAGCGCGGCGCGAGTCGCCCTGGGGAGCGCCTCGAAGAGCTGGCCCGCCGCGAGTGACAGCGCGAGCTCGGTGGCCCGATGCGTGCCGACGGAGGGCAGTGTCTTCTGATTCACGAACGGCCGGGCGAGGGCGAACAGTGCCTTGCCGACCGGGCCCCGCCATACCCACCGCCAGATTCTCGTGTCGAGATCGATCCGGCGATTGAGCCGAGTGAGCCAGAGAAAGCTCGTCGTCAAGGCGGCCACTCCAGAGTACGCGGCCACGGCCAGGGCGGTCCCCACGTCATAGGGATAATGCGCGGTAAACGCGACCCAGATCGCGGTCGCGACGCTGGCGATGCTCCCCGCCGACAGGAGGCGCATCACCCGCTCGTACAGTCCCGCGGTGCGGCCGTACTCGAACACCCGTTCGTCGCGCCCCTGTTCCAGCTCGATCCGGAACGCGGCCGGGAGATCCTGCGGATCGAAGCCGGAGGCGAGGAAGCGCCGCGCACGGGCCACCAGCATTCCGAAGGGGCCCAACACCACGCCGGCGCCCAGCGTCACCCAGGCCACGGTCGCCTGGAGGCCTCGGGGCGCCAGGCTCGCCGCGACGACCATCGCGATCGGCACCATGAGCAGATAGACCAGCCCCCCGGTGCCCCCCAACCGCCCACTGCGTTTCACGAACACGCGGAGGGCCACGGGCAGCTCTCTTCGTGACTCGATCACGAGACTCAGGCCGTCGGCCACCACCGCCGCGCTCGGGGGGCGCTCCTCGCGATCCTTGGCGAGGCACGCACTCAGCGTGGCGACGAGCCGCCGCGGCACGCCGGATCCACTGTCGAACTCGGGTGGCGGCTCCGTGATCTGCTTGGCGAGCACCTCGGTGGCCTTGTCCCCCGTGTACGCCAGGCGGCCGGTGAGAGTGAAGTAGCCCACCAGGCCGAGGGAATAGAGATCGCTGCGGGGATCCACGCGCTCGCCCACGGCCTGCTCGGGGCTCATGAACTCCGGCGTGCCGATCACCTCGCCACCGTCGATGGCCCCGGCCTCCTTCACCACTCCCGCGATCCCGAAGTCCGCCACCAGTGCGCGGCCGGAGGCGCGTTCCAGCAGCACGTTGTCCGGCTTTACATCGCGATGGATCACGTGGCGCTCGTGCGCATGTCCCAGCGCCCACGCCACATCCCGCAGCACCCGCGCCGCCTCAGCGTGAGGCAGCGGCCCGCGCTGGCGGACGCGATCGGTGAGGGTCTCGCCGTCCACATACGCCATGGCGAAGAAGACGAACGGCCCCACTTCTTCCACGGAGAAAATCGGGATGATGTTGGGATGGGACAGCTTGGCGGCGGTGCGGGCCTCCCGGAGGAACCGCTCCCGGAGCTTGGCCTCCCGCGCGCGGGCGGGCGGCAGCACCTTGATGGCCACGAGGCGATCGAGACTCACCTCGCGGGCCAGAAAGACCACACCCATTCCGCCCCGGCCCAACTCCCGCTCGAGCGAATACCGGCCGGCCAGGGCCGCCTGCAGGTCGAGAAAGAGCTGGTCCACCGGCTACGCCTTCGCGGCGCTCTCCATCCGCGTGGCCGTGCGGTAGAGCCAGTACACGACGGCGGCGAGCAGGATCACGCCGGGCAGGACACCCTCGTGCTCTCCCCAGAATGCGAGGACGTCGGCGTTGGAGGACGCGACGATCGGAATCGCGAGCAGGATCCCCACCATCGCCTCACCGGTGATCAACCCGGCGGCGAAGAGCAATCCGTTCCGCTCCCCCGTGGCGTGCGCCTCGGCGGAAGCACCCTTCCGTTTGAGGAAGCGCCCCCCGAGCCAGGCGATCACGCCGCCGGCGAAAATCGCGACCGACAACTGCAGCGGCAGATAGATTCCGATCGCCACGGCCAGCACCGGCGTCCGGAATACCGCGTTGCGGGCCTGGAGCCAGAGGTCGAAGCTGATCACCACCACGGCGACGCCCATGCCGATGCCGATGAAGGTCCAGGGCAGCCCGCCGTGGAACACGCCCCCCGCCACCGCGGCCATCAGGGTCGCCTGCGGCGCAGCGAGCGGATGCGCGTGCTCGGGAGTCGGGACGCCGATGCCGTACGCCTTCTGAATCAGGGTCAGCACCGGGGCGAGGACGAACGCGGCCGACACCGCCCCTACGATCTGCATGATCTGCTGCTTGTAGGGTGTGGCTCCGACGATCCGCCCCGCCTTCAGGTCCTGGAGGTTCTCCCCGCCGATGGCCGCCGCGCAGGCGACGACGGCGCCGATGAATACCGCCGCGGCCGGGCCCTTGGCGTTGCCCGAACCCAGGAACGCCAAGAGCAGGAGGGCGGAGGTGAGGATGGTCGCGATGGTGACGCCGGAAATGGGATTGTTGGAAGACCCGACGAGTCCCGCCATGTAGGCGGCCACGGTCGAGAAGAGGAATCCGGCCACGAGCATGATGACCGCCATGGCCGCCGCCACCCACCAGATGCCCGTGAATTGATTGAAGATGAAGAAGAGCGGGATGGCCAGCGCCATGAGCGCCAGGCCCACCCAGTGCATGGGCGTGTCCCGGTCGGTGCGCAGAATGGCGGGGCCACCGTCGCGGGTCTGGCGGTAGGCCTCCATCCCGGACCGGACGCCCCGGACCACGCTTTTCCGCACCTTGATCAGGGCCCAGATGCCGCCCACGATCATCGCCCCCACGCCGATGTATCGGGTCTGGGTCTTCCAGAGCGTGGTCGCGAAGTCGGCCGCCGCCACGCCGTCCGGGTGCGCCGTGTGGGCCGAGACCCAGGGGATGGCGACGTACCAGTTCATCACGCCGCCGATGAAGATCAACGCCGCCACGTTGAGGCCCACAATGAACCCGACGCCGATCAGGGCCGGGGACAGGTTCATCGCGAAATACGCCACCGAGCTCCCGGCGTACCGGGCCGTGGTGATGGCTTCCCCCCAGAGCTTGAACCCGGTGGCCCCGAGCTTGTACAGGGCGCCCACTGCGGCCGCCGCCACAATGGTGCCGACGCCCGCTCCGCCGCGCTCCCCGACCTTGAGCACTTCGGCGGTGGCCACGCCTTCCGGGAACTTGAGCGGGTCTTCGATGATCAGCGCGCGCCGGAGCGGGATGGTGAACAGCACCCCCAGGGCGCCGCCGATCCCCGCGATGATCGTGGTGGTCCAGTAGTCGAAGGTGGTCCACGTGCCCAGGATGAGCAGCGCCGGCAGCGTGAAGATGGCGCCCGCCGCGAGCCCTTCCCCCGACGCGGCCGCCGTCTGCACGATGTTGTTCTCGAGAATGTTGTGCTGCCGGAACAACCGGAGCACCGCCATCGAGATCACGGCGGCGGGAATCGAAGCCGAAACGGTGATTCCGGCGAAGAGTCCGAGGTAGGCGTTGGCGCCGGCGAGCAGCAGCGACAGCACGACGCCCAGAACCAGGGCCTTGATCGTGATTTCAGGAAGTGTGACCGACGCGGGGATGTACGGTGCGTCGGTCTGGCCCGGCGTGGTCGAGTCTGGAGTAGCCATCGCGGTCCCGTCGGGGTTATAGGTGGGGCGAATGTCCCGCCGGGTGCGAGGACTGTCAAGCAAGGGCCCGCCTATATTGCCCCAATGGCCGCCCGCACGCCCCGCATCGTCTCCCTCCTCCCGGCCGCCACGGAGATCGTGGCCGCCTTGGGGGCCGGTGCCTGGCTCGCGGGCGTCTCACACGAGTGCGACTATCCGGCCGAAGTGACCGCTCTGCCCCGCGTCACCCGGAGCGCCCTGGATCCCGCGCTGTCGTCCGGCGCGATCGACGACCGGGTGCGGGCCTCCCGGCAGGGCGAGCCGCTCGTCACCATCGACATCGATCTCCTCCGCCGGCTCGACCCCGACGTCATCCTCGGTCAGTCCCTCTGCGATGTCTGCGCAGTGGGCGAGAATCTTGTCGCGGGCGCGCTCGCGCACCTCGACCGACGCCCGGCGGTGGTGACCCTGCACGCGCACACGCTGAACGAAGTGTTCGCGGACATGCTGCACGTGGGAGACGCGCTGGACCTGCGAAGTGAGGCGGATGAATTGGTCGCCGGGCTCCGGTATCGTCTGCGGAGCATCCCACTCCCCCAGGCCCCCACTCCCCCGCGTGTTCTGGTAGTAGAGTGGACCGATCCTCCGTACGTCGCGGGCCACTGGGTGCCGGAGCTGATCGCCGCGGCGGGAGGACGGGATATCGGAGCGTCACCGGGCGCGCATTCGCGGGCCCGCCCGTGGCGGGAGCTGCGGGCACTTGCGCCCGACCTTCTTCTCATCAGTTTGTGCGGCTTCGACGTGCCCCGCGCCAAACGGGAGGGCGCTCAGGTCCGCGATCCGGACGGGCGGGCGCTCCTGGATGGCCGGGCCATTTACCTCGATGGGAACGCGTACACGTCCCGGCCCGGTCCGCGACTGATCGACGCCGCGGAGCTGATCGCCTCCCTGATCGGCGGCTGACATGCTCACCGTACTCACGATCATCGCAGGTCTGGCCCGCCAGACGCCGATCCCGGCGACGCCGCGTGACACGCTGCACATCCTCGCGGTCGGCGACATCAACCTGGGACGCCGGCTAGCGAAGGATCACCTCGAGAAGGGCGACACGCTGTTCCCGTTCCGATTGGTGATCGATTCGTTGGTGTCGGGGGATCTGCTGTTCGGCAACCTCGAGAGCCCCATCGCTCCCGATTCGCACACCGTGGAGTCGGCCGGGATCAAATTCACGGCGCCACCCCTGGCGGCGGCGGCGCTGGCCCGGGCGGGGTTCGTCATCGTTTCGACCGCCAACAACCACGCCTGGGACGGTGGGCCGGGCGGCGTAGTCGAAACCATGAATCGCCTCTCGGAGCAGGGCGTCCGGTTCGTAGGATCGGGATTCGGGCGGGCCATGGCGGAGCAGCCCGTAATTCTGGAGCGGCGCGGGTGGCGCATCGGGTTCTTCGCGGTGACTCGCGCGTGGAATCCGGCGCCCGACAACTTCTACGGACACGCGGGATCCCGGTACGTGGCCTGGGGGGACCCCGCCTGGCTCTACCCGGCCATCCGGGCACTCAAGGCCAGCGGCCTGGTAGACCTGGTGGTCGTAAGTGTCCATGGGGGAACGGAATATCAGGCCGAACCGAGGCCGTCCTATCAGCGTTTTCTAGAGGGTCTGGCCGACGCGGGGGCCGATCTGGTGCTGGCCCACCACCCCCACGTCCTGCAGCCGGTGATCTACCGGCACGGGACGCCAATCGTCCAATCTCTCGGTAACTTCGTGTTCTCACAGACCGAGCCCTGGACCCGGCTGGGAGCTATCCTCCGGATCACGGTCGCGCCCGATCACAGCATGTCGGTCCGGGCCATTCCCGTACGGGCCGGCTATCAGGTGACCTTCGCCGACAGCACCGCCGCCGACAGCGTACGTGCGCGGCTCGGGGTTTCACTTTCGCACAGGACGACACGCCGATGACGCAGTCTTCTGTCGGGTTTCTGAAGCGCCTTCTCGACACGCCCGGTCCCTCCGGCTTCGAGTCCGGGCCCGCCCGCCTCTGGCGCGACGAGGTCAAGACCTTCGCCGACCAGGTGGACTCGGACGTCCGCGGCAACACCATCGCGTCCGTCAATCCTAAGGGCAACCCGCGACTGATGCTCGCCGGGCACATCGACGAGATCGGCGTCCAGATCACCCACGTCGACGACGACGGATTCCTCTACTTCGCCGGAATCGGGGGCTGGGATCCGCAGGTGCTCGTCGGCCAGCGGATCACGCTGATCGGCACCAACGGTCCGGTGCTCGGCGTGGTGGGGAAGAAGGCCATCCACCTGATGAAGCCCGACGAGCGGGACAAGGTCTCGAAGATCACCGATCTGTGGATCGATATCGGCGCCGCGAGCCGTGACGAGGCGGGGGCGCGGGTGCGCGTCGGTGACCCCGGGGTCCTGGCGACGGATGTCCGGGAGTTCCCCAACGGGCGGATCGTCTCCCGCAGCATCGACAACCGCATCGGCGCCTACGTGGTGTCCGAGGCTCTGCGCCTGCTCGCGCAGGACCGCCCCAAGCACGCGGCGGTCTTCGCCGTCGCCACCACCCAGGAGGAGATCGCCTGGACCGGCGGCGGGGCGCGCACCAGCGCGGTGGCCATCGACCCGCAGGTGGCCCTGGTGGTCGATGTCACCCACGCCACCGACTACCCGGGCGCCGAGAAGAAGACGGCGGGCGACCACAAGCTCGGCGGCGGCGTGGTGCTGTCCCGCGGATCGGCGACCAACGCGCGGGTGTTCGATCTGCTGGTGGAGTGCGCCGAGAAGAACAAGATCCCGTTTACGCTGCAGGCGGCCCCGCACGACACCGGAACCGACGCGGACGCCATCTACAACGCGCATCGCGGCGTGGCGACCGGACTGGTGTCGGTCCCCAACCGCTACATGCACAGCCCCAACGAAATGGTGGCGATCACGGATTTGGAGCGGGCGGCGCAGCTCCTCGCGGCGTTCGCGCGGGCGCTCACCAAGGACACAAGCTTCGTACTCTAGGCGCCGGGCGACGCCTGTCGCTTGATCTCCTGAGCGGCCGCCTGGGCGGCCGCCTTTATTTGCCGGTCCGAGTCGTTGCCCAGGTTCTGCAGCGTGCCCAGTGCCGCCGGCGTGGCCGCCAGACGCAGGGCCTCGATGGCCGCGAGCCGGAGCCCGACCGGTTTCCGACCCAGGAACCGCCCCCCCGTCTGGGCCAGCTTGATCAGCGCCTGGACCGCGTCGGGGCTCCCGATCCGCCCCAGCGCCAGGATCAGCTCGCGCGACACTTCGAGGTCCTTCTCCTCGTCGAGGGCCACGACCAGCGGCATGGCGAGCGCGTTCGCGCGGCGCCCCCCCACTCCCAGCGCGGCCTGCGTCCGCACCTCGGCCGACACGTCCCGGAGGGCGCGGCGGAGCGGCTCCACCACGGAGCGCGTGCCGATCTTGGCGAGGGACAGCGCCACCGCCTTCCGGACCCGCACGTCCTCGTGATCGATCTTCTTGGCCAGGGCCGGCACCGCCTCTTCGAGTCCCATCTCGCCGATCAGCTCGGCGACGTTGCGCACGACGAACCACTGCGGATGCCCCATCATGTTGATGAGCTGGGAGCCCGCTTCCTTCATTTTGGCCAGCACATCGAACGCGCGCCGCCGCTCCGCCACGGTGGGGGACTCGGCCAGCCGCTCGAGGAGCACCTCGACCGCGTCTCCCCCGCCCCGCTGCAGCGCGAGCTCGGCGTCGGCCTGGTGACGCGGTGCGTCCAGCAGCTCGACCAGCAGGGCGAACAGGGGCTTGGTGTACATGCGCTTCAGGGCGATGCCGAACTGACGGCGGGCGCTGGCCTCGGTGACCTGCCGTTCGATGCGGACCACGGCCGCTACGATCCGCACGGCCTCTTCCTGGCGCCGGGCCTTCACGGCGGCATCCACCTTCTCCCCGAGCAGCGTCAGCGTGTCTCCCGCGGACGGGAGATTCGCTCCCTGCTCGAGACGGGCCAGCAGGTCGTCGACCCCTGATGGCTTGGCGCCGCGCGAGCCCGTGACGGGAGCCTGCTCGGGCGCGAGCATCGGGTCGGGCGTGCCAGACGCCGGCCCTCGGGGGTCGAGCGCGCCCGGCGGTGGGCCCACGGCCCGGGACAGTGCTTCGGAGCGTCGGGGAGCCGCTTCGGGCATTTCCTCGAGGCTCCCCTGCATGATGCCGTCGACGCCCAGGTCCGGCTTGGGAGCCGGTTCCGAAGCCTGGGGAGGCGCCGGTGGAGGCGGGGGAGGTGGCGGCGGGGGCGGCGGCGGCGCCGGAGGCTCCGCTTCGAAGAGACGCGCGATTTCCACAGTGACCCGCTGCGTGCCGCTCGACTGCAGCTTCTTGGGAACGTCCCCACTCGGCTCTTCGGCCAGCGTCTTCAGGAGATTGAAGACCTCGGCGGGCGGGGCATCCGAAGGCAAGGCGATCTCTTTCACCTGATGCAGCGACAGCCGCTCGACCAGGGACGCGTAGATCACGCCTTCGACGACCACACCGTTCACGGAAAGCCGGCCGTCCTCGGCCCGCAGCACGGCGGGGGAAAGGCGCAGCAGGCCCATCAGAGCCCGCAGCTCCATTTTCTGCGACGCCTTCGCGTCCGGGTCTCGGAAGAGCTCCACGGCGCGGGCGAGGTGGGTGGCGAAGGTCTGGGGTGAGAGCATCAGGGCTCGCCCAATCTAGAGACAGGCTGAATCACCGGCAACGCGCGTCTTCCGAAAAGGGGACCGGCGCGGCTAGATATCAGCGCATGAGTACCCGTTTGGACGCCCGCGGCGTCGTGCGCGCCCTCCGGGCCACGCATCTCCATGACCGCCCGCGGGCGGAGCTCCTGCGCGAGGCGTGCGAGCGGATGCGCGCCTGGGGCCCGCCCTTCACGTCGGTTTACGCGTACATGCTGCACGGGGAATCGCTGGTCCTCGAGGCGCATGCCGGGCGCGATACCGAACACACGAAAATCGCGGTGGGCGTGGGCGTGTGCGGAACCGCGGTGGCGGAGGGCGAAGACCAGAACGTGGCCGACGTGTCCGCGGTGGGGAATTACCTGGCCTGCAACCTCGACACCCGGTCCGAGCTGGTCGTGCTCATCCGTCGCGGAGCCACCATCCTGGGACAGATCGACATCGACTCGGACGTCCCCGCGGGATTCGGCGCGCCGGAGCACGCGGCCGTCCGCGAAGTTGCGGACGCGCTCGCGGTACTCCTCTAGACCTCGGCGGCTTCCGCCGCCTCCGGTGTCTCCGGTTGGACCAGCTCGAGCCGTTTGTCCCGGGCGTTGTGATCCAGAAGGCCGGCGTACCGCCCCCATTCGATCACGGTCCGATACACCATCGTCGCCTTGCTGAAAGGCAGCATGATGGTCAAGTCGGCCAGTACCTCGTCGTCGTCCAGCGCGCCGCCCTCGGCCTCCTTCAACATCATCACCACCCGCGCGAACAGGGGATGCTCGGCCACACGGCTCCGAACGATGGGCTTCCGGTCGGCCGTGTCCGCGGCCACCAGGTTCCGGCCCGCGGGCGTCAGCCTGACCACGTCGCCCGGCGTCTCCACCCAGCCGAGCTGTTCCGCCGCCCGGACCACGGACGTCATCCGGTCGTAGTCCACCGCGAGCAGCTCCGCGATGTCGTACACGGACCCGCTCTCCTGATTCCGCGTAGCCAGGTGGTCCAGCAGGCCGAGCACTTCGGGAACGTGGACGCGGGGGAATCCGACCAGACGCGTCGGCACGCCCGGGGCGGCGGGCCGTTCGCCCTCGGGGAGGAGCGTCGCGGTGAGAATCGCGTGGAGCCGGTCCACCATCGCCTGGAACGCGGGCGCCCGGGGGTCCCGCGGGTACGGCAGCGCGTTGTCGAGAATCTCGCGGATGTGCCCGGGGTTGGTCCCGAACACCACCACCCGCCCCGCGAGAAACACGGCCTCGTCCACGCTGTGGGTCACCACGATGATGGTCGAGACGCCGGTCTGCGGATCCTGCCAGAGCTCCGTCACCTGGGACCGCAGGTTCTCGGCGGTGAGGGCGTCGAGGGCGCCGAACGGCTCGTCCATGAAGAGGATTTCGGGCTCGACGGCGAGCGCGCGCGCGAAGCCCACCCGCTGCTTCATCCCGCCGGACAGCTCGCGCGGGTAGGCCTGCTCGAAGCCCGAGAGGCCGACCAGATCCACCGCGCGGCGGACGGCCGAGCGGTCGGAGGGCTTCAGGTCGCGTCCCGCCGCCAGCCCCATCGCCACGTTCTGCTCGACCGTGAGCCAGGGCAAGAGCGCGAACGACTGGAACACCATCGCGGCGGTGGCGAGCACGCCGTCCACCGGCTGGCCGCGATAGGTCACCGTCCCCGCCACCGGGCGGGCGAGCCCGGCCAGGATTCGCATCAAGGTGCTCTTGCCGCACCCCGAGGGCCCCACCAGCGCGACGATTTCCCGTTCTTTCACGGTGACGGAGACGTCGCGCAGGGCTTCGAATTCGCCGGCGTTGGGGAGTTTGTATTTCTGGGTGACGTGCTGCGCGTCCAGCAGCACCTGCGCGGGCGCGGGCGAAGGAGTGGCGGGTGATCCGGTCATTGCGTCACTCCGAACCGGGTCTGAGCCTGAGTGGCCAGGGGCCGCCAGACCAGGCGGTTCCACCCCACCACGATGATGCTCATCAGGGTAATGCCGCCCGCCAGGAGCGGGAAGTCCGCCCGCGCGGTGGCGTCACTGATCAGACTCCCGAGGCCCAGCGTGCTCTGGAGAGCGCCACCGGCCGTGATGTATTCGGAAACGATGGACGCGTTCCAGGCGCCCCCGGCCGCCGTCACCCACCCCGTCACCAACGCCGGGAAGGCCGCGGGCAGATAGAGCGACTGCCAGCGCCGCCACCCCGAGAGCTTGAAGACCTCCGCGGCCTCGCTGAGCTGCGGCGGCAGAGCCGCGACGGCGGAGATGACATTGAACAGGATGTACCACTGGGACGAGAGGATCATCAGGACGACCGACCCCAGGTTCAGCTTGACGCCGAACAGGGCGAGCCCCACCACCACGAGCGGAAATATCATCGGCGCGGGAAAGGACGCCACGATCTGGATGATGGGCTGGAGGACCGCGGCGGCGCGCGGCGACCGGCCGATCAACACCCCGGCCGGAAGCGCCCAGGCGGTTCCGAGCGCCACCGCCACCAGCACGCGGATGAAGGTGAGGCCGGCGGCTTCCGCCAGCCGCCCCCAGGACGGACCCGAGAGCTGGAGCAGCAGCCCCGCGAGGCGGGTGAACCCCCAGACGCCGCCTACCAG